>DAMABW010000336.1:0-5443 GCA_031999925.1 Massilia sp.
GCGCGCCACGCCGGCGGGCGTGCCGTGGCGCAGCGAGATGGCGCCCGGCGCGCCGTGGCCGAGTTCGATGCGCTGGCCCCAGCTGATGGTGTCGCCGATGCGCAGCGCGCGCATCACGCCGTCCAGGCCGGCCAGGCCCAGCATGCCGTGTGCGCCGTCGCGCGCATGTTCGTAGGCGCTGGTGAAGTAGGCCGGCTCGACTTCGACGATGGCGATGCCGGCGAAGCGGCCGGCGGCGTCCTCGATGCGGCGCGTGAAGTGCAGGTGCGGCTCGGCCTTGACGGGGTCGGCCACCGTGGCGCTGACGAAGGGCTCGCCCTCGTCGTTGTCGCGGTGGTACAGGAAGTAGGCGGCGTTCGAGACGTCGAGCGCGCCTTCGTCGGGATTGCTGGCGACGATGCGGCCGCTGCGGTCGGCCACGGCCACCACGAACACCAGGCCGGGCGGCAGCAGGCCCTGTTCGCGCAGGGCCGGAATCGCGCCCTGCGTGCCCTTCGTCTCGACCGCGTACTTCAGCACCTTCAGGGTCTGGTCGATCCCGTTCAGGCTGCGCGCCATTTGCGCTTCGTAGGTGTCGAGGCGCTCCTGGGTCGCGGTGTGGGCGGCGATGGCGGCCGCCTCGTGCTCGGAACCGACGAAGCGCAGGGTCAGCAGCCACATGGCGGCCAGCAGCAGCACGGCAAAGACCGGCAGCGCGATGTGGGTCTCGAGGCCGCGGCCGAGCCAGCGTGTCAGGCGGGCGCGGCGCGCCAGGCGGGTGGCTTTTGCTTGTATGGTCGGCATGGCTTCTCTCAATGCACCAGCAGGACCTGGCGCACGCTGGGGTCGAGCGCCTGGCGGTCGATGTAGCCGATCAGGCCTGTGTCGTCGGCCACGGCGCGGCGCACGGCGGCGCTGTCCTGCAGTTCGCGCGGCGGCTGGCCGCGTCCGGTAAACACCAGCTTCGACCAGTGGGCCTTGAGCAGGGCCGGCGTCTTGCCGGTCACGCGCAGGTAGAACTGGTTGCGCTCCTGCGTGCCGATCGGCTGGTCGAGGGCGGTGGCCAGTGCGCCGTCGGGAAAGCGCGCGCTCTGGCCAAGGAAGATGGCGGCCACCTGGTCGGGGCGCAACGCCTCGATGCTGCTGCGCGCGGAGACGATCACGACCAGGTCGCCGGCTTGCGCGAAGGTCGAGGCGGACACGAGGAGGGCAATGCCGAGCAGCTTGGCTGCGGAAATCATCATGGCTGCCTCAGAACACGAAATCGACCGTGGCACTGGCCACGTGCGCGGTCTGGCCCGAGCGGAACGCCGGGCCCAGGTTCATCATCGTGCCGCGCGAACCGCCGCGCGGGGTCACGCGGTCGTACTGCAGCTTGAAGGCGACGTTCGGCGCGGCGTCCCAGCGCAGGCCGGCGCTCAGGGTGGTTTGCGAAGCGATGGTGCGCAGCAGCGTGTCGAGACCGGCGTTCAGGGCGGCGCCGGCGGCGGCATGGGCCGGCGGCAGGCCGCCCAGGTCGAGCGCGTGCGGACCGGCCGGCTTCTTGCCGGAGATGCGCGCGAAGCTGGCATACGGCGTCAGCGCGCCATGGCGGTAGCCGCCGCTGGCATACAGGGAATTCGTGGTGCCGAGGAAGGAATCGACCTGGTAGTGGCCGACTTCGGCCAGCACGAACCACTGGCCCGGATCGTAGTTCAGGCCGATGCTGGCGGCGGTGGCGCGCTTGCGCTCGGTGATGATGTTGTCGGCCAGTGCCTGGCCCTGTTCGCCGAAGCTGCGCAGGCCCGCGAACAGCTCCGGGTACAGCGACACGGTCAGGCGCGTGGTGCCGATCGAGGCGGCCAGGCTCAGGTCGCCGATTTCCACGGTCTGCGACAGGCCGGCGATGCCGCTGCCATGCAGGCGTGCGCCTTCGTACAGCGACATTTCGGTGCGGCCCACGTAGGCCTGGGTGGTGCCGCGCACGGTCTCGCCGTTCCAGCGCCAGGTCAGGTCGGCGCCGTCGCTGTTCGAGATCGGCACCGCGCCATAGATTTCGACCGGCGTGCGCACCCAGGGGTAGGCATACCCGACCTTGCGGTAATCGGCGGCGATGAACATCGGCAGCGCGATGCGGCCCACACGCAGCGCCAGTTCCGGCGTGGCCTGGTACTTGACGTTGGCCCATTCGACCTGCGGCCGGTAGCTGTAGTCCAGGCGCTGCTCGGTCACCACCTGCAGCACGGCCGACCAGCGCGGGTTCAACTGCACGTCGATCTGGGCGCCGAGCTTGCTGTCGACGTCCGCGCTCCAGGCATGCGTACGCCCCGCGCCATCGGCCTTCAGCGCCGAGGAACTGTAGTCGGCGTTGCGCTCGCTCGAGTGCACGGCGCCGAGCGTGCCGAAACCGGACAGCTTCCAGGTCGGCCCAGTGGTGTCGGTTGCGTCGGCCGCGTGCGCCGGATGGGCGGCGGCGGTCAGGATCAGGGCCAGCAGGCTGGCGCGCACGGCGCCGGGCAAGGCATTGCCAGGAAAATGGATGCGGTACATGGTGTCGTCGTTGTCATCGATCCCTCGCAGCGCGCAGGCGGTGGAGGGGAGGGTGCGGCCGGAGGGGCCGGTGCTGCGGTGCGCTGCGGTGGCGCCGGGCCGGCGCTGTGCCGGGCACACACGAAACGACTTTAGCGAACACATCCGGCAAAGTCGATAAATTTACGCGTGGAAATAACTGGATTGCACGGTATCGTTGTGCTGCGGCAACGCGTGTTGTTGAACATGTATTGTCGCGCCGTGAAAGCTGTTCTCGTGGCCGAGATGCGCCAGCTTTGCCGCCCGGCGCCGGCTGCGTCGGCAAAACCCTGGATCATTCGCCACTGGACCGAATAGCAAGTATGATGATGGCGTCCACACCTCGACACCTTTCATTCCGAACCGATGCGCCGCTGGGTCCTCATCATTTTGCTGCTGGTCTATCCGCTCCAGGTCGCCCTGGCCATGGCGGACCAGTGCTGCGTGACGACTCCGGCCGGCGTGACCCACCATGCGGCCGAAACGGGCGCGGGCGCGGATACCCTGCAGCCCCTGTTCGTCGCCGACGACGGCGATTCGCCCTTGGCCGATCCGCACTGTCCGGCCTGCATGCTCGGGCACATCATCTATCTCCCTTCCGATGCTGCCGCCATGCCCGGCCAGCGCCACGAATCGACGGCGATCGCCGCCGTGCTTGCCTTCTTGACGTCGCCGCCGGCGGCCCGTCCCGAACGTCCCAAGTGGCCTGCGCTCGCTGAGTAGCGCGCAGGATCGTCGACCGGCGAGCCACCCGGCTCGCCTCTGCCTGCGCGCCTGATGTCCATTCTTATCAGGAGCAAGCATGACAACCCACATCAAGCGGCGCTTCGCCGCGGGAATCGTGGCGGCATGGGCGTTCGGCTGTGCAGCTGCCGCGCCCCCGCAGCCCGACCCCATCGACCTGCCATCCGCGATCCGGCTCGCCCTCGACGGCCCGCGCCTGCGTGCGGCCGGCCATGAGGTGGCCGCCAGCGCCGCCGCCATCGACCAGGCCGGCCATTATCCGAACCCGACCCTGGAATACCTGCGCGAAGGCGAGCAGGCCGGCACCCGCACCACCACCGTCCAGCTCAACCAGCCGATCGAACTCGGCGGCAAGCGGCGGGCGCGCGTGTCGCTGGCCGCGAGCACGGCGGCCCTGGCACGCGGCGAACTGGCCGCGCTGCGCCAGGAAGTGCGCGCCGAGGTCATCGCCGGCTGGTACGCCGTCCTCGCCGCCCAGGAGCGCCAGCAACTGGCGACGACGCTGGCCGGCCTGGCGGGCAAAGGCATCGAGGTCGCCACGCGCCAGGTGGCGGCCGGCAAGGTCTCGCCCATCGATGCCACCCGGGCGCGCCTGGCTGCGGTGGACGCCACAACGGAACTGAACGCGGCGAACGCCGAACTGGCGATCGCCCGCACCCGCCTCGGCGCCCTGGTCGGACGGCCGGGAGAAACGTTGGTGCTGGCCTCCGGCCAGGACCCGGCGCCGCCCGCCCTGAAACCGCTGGCGGCGCTGCTGGCCGATGCCGCGCAGGCGCTGCCGGTGCGGCGTGCACGCGGCCAACTGGAAGCCCAGGAGGCGCAGACCCAGGTCGAGCGCGCCGCGCGCCTGCCCGACCTGACGCTCTCGGTCGGCAGCCAGAAAATCGACGAGGTGGCGCGGCGCCAGGCCGTGGTCGGCGTTTCGCTGCCGCTGCCGCTGTTCAACCGCAACGAAGGCAATTTGCTGGCGGCGCTGCGCCGCAGCGACAAGGCGCGCGACGAGGTGGCCGCTGCCGAAACGGCGGCCGTGTCCGAACTCGGCATGGCGTACACCCGCTACGAGCAAGCCAGGAACGAGGCGGCCATGCTGCACGCCGACGTGCTCCCGAGCGCGCAATCGGCCTACGAACTGACGCTGAAAGGCTTCGAGCACGGCAAGTTCGCCTTCCTCGACGTGCTGGATGCCCAGCGCACCTGGGCCCGGGTCCAGCTGCGCCAGTGGGCCGCCACGCAGGAAGCCTGGCGCGCCTACGCCGACCTCGCGCGCCTTGCCGGCGCCGCCATCGAACAAGACCAACAGGAACGACCATGAACAGGAAACAAACCTTGACGATCGCGCTGATGTGCGCGGTCGCCGCCATCCTTGCCGCGCTGATGCTGTGGCGCCAGCCCGGTGGCCAGAGCGGCGGGGAACACGCCGGCCACGCCGATTCGCACGGCCACGACGACCGCCACGAAGAGGCGGGCGCCGTGCCGGCGCCGCCGGAAGACGAGCGCGCCATCGCCATGAGCGAAACGCAGATCAAGACCGCCGGCATCGCCATCGACAACGCCAGGCCGGCCCTGATCCAGGAACGCCTGCACCTGCCGGCCCGGGTGAAGGCGAATGCCGAACGCAGCGTGGCGTTGGCCGCCCCCAGTGCCGGCATCGTGCAGTCGGTGCTGGTGTCGAACGGCGCCGTCGTGAAAAAGGGGCAGGGACTGGTGGTCGTGCGCAGCCCGGCGCTGGCCGGCTGGCGTGCCGACTACGCCGCCGCCCGCGCGCGCCTGAAGCTGGCGCAGACCACCCACGCGCGCGAGCAAACCCTGTGGGAGCAGGGCATATCGGCACGCCAGGACCTCGATGCCGCGCAGGCCGCCCTGCAGGAAGCGCGGATCGCGGTGTCGGCCGCGAAGAGCCGGCTCGATGCGCTCGGCGTGAACTTCGCCGATGGCGTGTCGAGCACGGTGACGCTGCGTGCGCCGTATGACGGCGTGGTGGTCGACCAGCCGGTGGTGGCCGGCCAGTCGGTCGACGAAACGAAGCTGCTGCTGACGCTGGCCGACCTCTCGCAGGTGTGGGTAGAGGCGGCCGTGCCGGGCATGAGCCTGGCCCAGGTGAGCGCGGGCATGCCGGCCAAAGTCAGCATCGCCGCCCAGTTGCAGGAACTCGACGGCACCGTGTCGTTTGTCG
>DAMABW010000337.1:0-5431 GCA_031999925.1 Massilia sp.
ACAGCGGCCCGCAGATCATGATGCCAGGGATGTCAAGTGCCATTCCGCCGGAAGAAAAGAAAGAGCGCAAGCGCGCCGCCTATGTGCAGGCGAGCACGGAACTCGCGGCAGCGCAACCTGCGATCCAGCATGAGGCATTCAAGCTACTACAGGCGCTGGCCAACGAGAAGCGCTGAATCTAGATGGCTGCACGTGAGGCAGTCCGGTAGGGTGGTATGTGCTGTCGGACAGGGGCGTGAATGCAATCTCACCGAAAAACGTATAAAGCAATAATTTGGGAAACCCCGACGAGCGTCGGGATGCGGGTTACTGTTGTTGCCGAAAGCCTTGCAGAAGCGTTATTGAAACTCGAAGAAGAATTTGGTTAAGGTACGGTGTTCAATCTGCATAATGACATCGATGCTTCAATGCCGAGATGACCGGTCCGCTTTGGGTCTTGCGGTTCTTCGTTAATCGACCGCTTGACCAATAGTGGAATTCACCTACCCTACGACCGAACGAAGAACAAAATTTCCGATGCACTATACTGTGCTTGATTCCCGTGTAGATGTCACCGCGCCGCTGATCTACATGTGGGAAATACATGATTTAAAAGGTAGATTAGTCGGCCGCTATATTGGCAAGGCTAACGGTGGCGACAAGCGTCCTACCCAGCATTACGCGCGCAATGTCAGCAAACTCCGTGCAGGCAAGCCCTATAAACAGGGCAAGAATTACCGGCGTGTGCATTACGGCCTTGCAGACGCAGTGCAGGCCGGCCATCGCATCTCGCTTACCTACCTCTGCAATGTCTCTGACACTGTAGACATCTTCGAAGTCGAATCGCGCTACATCGAAGAATATAACTGTAACGCGGACGATGGTATTGGGCTCAACGGCAGATGGAAAACCGCGCCTCGGGAAATCATTCAGGCTAAGCAAGTTGAAGCGGCTGAGTCGACACTAACGGAAGAGCAGGCTCGCCCCGATCTGGACGATTTCCTGGAATTTTTCGAAGGCCTACCCAACCGTATTTTCGAAGCGAAGGTCAACAGCAAGAGCTGTTCAATCTGGAGCGGCGGACTCCGGATACTGCGCGCGAAACAGGAGAAGCCGGGTGCAAAGGTCCTGATCAAACAAGTGCAAAGTTCAACGCCCCAGAAGCAAGTCCAGTTCGTTTGGGATGGTAGTGAGAAACAGGTGCATACGGCTCTGGAAAATGAGCGTCAATTGCTGGTTGCCCGCGGCGCGCACCCATCGTTTTAACTGGCACCCTTCGAGCGGTCTGGAGCATGAGGCGCAGCATTGCGCTGTTCAACTTTCAGGTATCGCGAGCGACGTTGCCTGATGATTCGCTCGCGCGCAAGAGGCCAGACAATGCCTGGACGTCCTTGTCATTTGCTCGTTCCCTCATTAATGGAAGAGATTATCCACACCTGTCGGAAATCCCGACGCGCGTGCGTTCCTAGGCGCCGGACCGCATCGCCTGGGCAAGGTCGTCTTCATCCGCCGCCTTCAGCCCATCGATCGCCCCCTGCACATCGCGCGCATCCTTGTTCTGGCTGAGCTTAGCCTTCCCCTCCAACCGCGTGATGGCGATCTCGATGCCGACAATCGCCTGCAGCAGCCCATCGATGAATTCGCGTGGACTGTCCGCCATCTTCCACGGCACCGGCTGCGGTGCCTCATGCGCCTTGGTCAGCCGCCCCACGATCCCGCGCACGAAACGCTCGTCGTCGACGATCCGCACCCGCCCGTGCGCATGCGCCACTACGTAGTTCCAGGTCGGCACCTGCCTGTGCTGCTCGTGCTTCGATGGATACCAGTTCGGAGAGATATACGCGTCGGCCGCGCGGAAGATCACCATCACCTCGGCGCCATCGGCCAGTTCCTGCCAGACCGGATTGGCGCGTGCCACGTGGCCGCTGAGGATGCCCAGGCTGCCCGGTGCGGCAGTGAGTTCAAAGGGGATATGGTTCGCATCCAGCCCCGCCGCGCCATGCGTGACGAGGATGCCAAGCGGATGCCGGCGTATGAGGTCGTGCAAGACCTCGGGGCGGTTTTCGGCGAAATGAGCGGGAACGTACATGGTCATGCTCCGGGCGACAATCCTGCGATTATCGCCCGGTTTGCCCTCACGCTGAGGGCTGGGCCGGCAATTACTTCGGCTGATAGATCTGGTCGAACACGCCGCCGTCGGCGAAGTGGGTTTTCTGCGCATTTGCCCAGTTGCCGGCGACGTCGCCGATGGTGAACAGCTTCACCTGCGGGAAGTTCTTCGTGTACTTCTGGGCCGCTTTCGGCGTGGCCGGCCGGTAGTAGTTCTGGGCGATGATGGCCTGCGCTTCATCGGTGTACAGGAAGTTCAGGTAAGCCTCGGCGACCTTGCGGGTGCCGTGCTTGTCGGCGAACTTGTCGACGATCGCCACGGGCGGTTCGGCCAGGATGCTGACCGACGGGGTAATGATGTCGAACTTGTCCGGGCCGAGTTCCTTGACCGCCAGGTAGGCTTCGTTTTCCCAGGCGATCAGCACGTCGCCGATGCCACGCTCGACGAAGGTGGTGGTGGCGCCGCGCGCACCCGAGTCCAGCACCGGCACGTTTTTATACAGCTTGCTCAGGAACTCCTTGGCCTTGGCTTCGTTGCCGCCCGGCTGGCGCAGGGCGTAGCCCCAGGCAGCCAGGTGGTTCCAGCGTGCGCCGCCCGAGGTCTTCGGATTCGGGGTAATGACGGCGACGCCCGGCTTGACCAGGTCGTTCCAGTCCTTGATGCCTTTCGGGTTGCCTTTGCGCACCAGCAGCACGATGGTCGAGGTGTAGGGCGACGCGTTGTGCGGCAGGCGGGTCTGCCAATCCTTGCGCAGCAGGTTCTTGTCGGTCAGGGCGTCGATGTCGTAGCCGAGGGCGAGGGTGACCACGTCCGCTTCCAGGCCGTCGATCACCGAGCGCGCCTGCTTGCCCGAGCCGCCGTGCGACTGCTTGATCTTGACGTTGTCGCCGCTTTTCGCTTTCCACGACTTGGCGAAGGCGGCGTTCACGTCCTGGTACAGTTCGCGGGTTGGGTCATAGGACACGTTCAGCAAATTGACGTCGGCGGCAAAGGCGGGTTGCAACAAGGCGGCGGCGGCCAGCAGGACCAGCAGTTTTTTCTTGATCATGGTTATTTCTTAAAAGAAGTCATCAGTAGGATTACCTTACTGGCGCGGGGCCGGGCCTGTGAACGAAGCTTTTTGACCATGCGTATTTGTTTTTCGCATAAGGAAGCGATTGCCGGGGCAGCACCTGGGTGCAATGCGGTAAACTGCGCGCCTCCTTCTAAACATATAGAGAAAGTGTATGAAGTCGCTCCCTATCGAGCTGCGCGAACGGGCACTGGAATGCCTGCTGGAGTGCGATCCGGCAACCAAGGTAAGGTTGGTGTTCGACATGGCGCAACAGCACCGCGCCGGCAACTGGACCGTGGACAGCGCCGCAGACATGGCGCCGCCGCCCGGTATTCCCGGGCGCCCTGCGAAACCGGACCTGGTGCCGCCGCTGCAGGTGGGACGCCGCTCGATGGCCTCTACCGAAGGCCGGGCGATGCTGGTCCACGCGCTGGCCCACATCGAGTTCAATGCGGTGAACCTGGCGCTCGACGCCCTGTGGCGCTTCCCCGGCTTGCCGGACACCTATTACACCGATTGGCTGTGCGTGGCAAAGGAAGAGGCGACGCACTTCGATATGCTCTCGCAGCACCTGGCCACGCTGGGACACACCTACGGCGACTTCCCGGCCCATAACAGCCTGTGGGAGATGGTGGAAAAGACCAGCGGCGACGTGGTGGCGCGCATGGCGCTGGTGCCGCGCACGCTCGAGGCGCGCGGGCTGGCTGCATTCCCACCTGTGCGCGCGAAACTGGCCCAGGCCGGCGACCTGGCGGCCGCCGCCATCCTCGACATCCTGCTGGTCGAGGAAGAGGGCCACGTGGAGATCGGCAACCGCTGGTTCTTCCACCTGTGCGCCCAGCAAGGGCTGGAGCCGATGGCCACCTATGATGAGCTCACCGTGCGCTACAAGGCGCCGGTCTTGAAAGGGCCGTTCAACATTGAGGCCCGGCGCCGCGCGGGCTTCAGCGAAGCGGAGTTGGCCCGCTTCGCTTGACCGGCAAGCCGCTCACACCGGCCTGCGCACGGTCCGGGTGCTGGCCATCAGTTCGCCAGCCCAGTAGAGCAGGGCGGCCGCCGGGAAGGCCATGCCCAGCAGCAGGGCGGCATGCCAGCCGTACTGCGAGAACACCCAGGCGCCCGACGCCGAACCCACCGCGCCGCCGACAAAGAACAGCGAGAAATACAGGCCGTTCAGGCGGCTGCGCACCTCGGCCGGCAGCGAGAAGATGGCACGCTGGCCCAGCACCATGTTGGCGGCCACGCCCATGTCGATCACGATCGAGGCGATCACCAGCAGGGCCAGGGCGACGTTGCGCGACTCCGGTGCGAACAGCGGCAAGGCAAAGCCGGTGATTGCCAGCAGCATGGCGCAGGCGGTGGCGGGTAGCGTGTGGCCGCGGTCGGCCAGTTTGCCGGCGATCGGCGAAGCGACGGCGCCCGACACGCCGACCAGCGCGAAGATGGCGATCCCGGTCTGCGACAGGTGGAAGGCGGAACCCGACAGCATCATCGGCGTGACGGTCCAGAACAGGCTGAAGCAGGCGAACATGGCGGCGTGGTAGGCGGCGCGGCGGCGCAGGACAGGCGTGCTGGCGAACAGGTGGCCGAGCGAGGCGATCAGGCGGGCGTAGGACATGCTGTGCGCCGGACGGCGCTCCGGCAAGCGGGTGCGCAGCACAAAGGCGAGCACCATCACGATGAGGGCGGCGGCGCCGAACACGGTGTGCCAGCCGCCATGGTCGGCCACCAGGCTGGCGGCTGGGCGCGCCAGCATGATCCCGAGCAGCAGGCCGCTGACCACCTTGCCCACCGTGTGACCGCGCGTTTCCTCGCGCGACAGGTGGGCGGCAAACGGCACCAGTACCTGGGCCGCTACCGAGCCGAGCCCGATGGCGAGCGAACTGGCGAGGAACAGCCAGGCATTGCTGCTGAGGGCGGCGCAGGCCAGGGCGGCGGCGGTGCCGAGCAGCAGGCAGAACACGAGCTGGCGGTTTTCCAGCAGGTCGCCCAGCGGCACGATGAAGAACAGGCCGAGCGCGTAGCCGATCTGGGTCAGCGTCACGATCAGGCCGGCGGCATCGAGCGACAGGCCAGTGCTGGCGGCGATCGGGCCGACCAAGGTTTGCGAGTAGTAGAGGTTGGCGACGATCAGGCCGGCAGACAGCGCCAGCAGGCGCACCATGCCGGGCGCGATGTCGGCGCCGGGTGTCGTGGGGTGGTTCATGGATTCTCCTGTGGGATGGACGATTGATGTGTCCATTCTAGAAAGACCGGGGCAAAAGATAATCCACCGTCCAGCCTCCCTC
>DAMABW010000338.1:0-5381 GCA_031999925.1 Massilia sp.
AGCCCAGGTTTCGGCCGCTGCTCCGCGCCAGGCCGCCGTCCTCGTCGTCGATGACGCTCCCGCTCACCTGGGGGCGCTGCGTTCCATGATGCTGCAGCAGGGGTACCAGACCTTTGTCGCGAATTCCGGCGAACGCGCCCTCGGCATCGCCCAGCGCGCCCTGCCCGACCTGATCCTGCTCGACATCAACCTGCCCGGCATGGACGGCATGGAAGTCTGCCGCCGCCTGAAAGCACATCCGGTTACCTGCAACATCCCGGTGATCTTCATGAGCGCGCGCACCGAGACCGAGGACATCGTCGCCGCCTTCGACATCGGCGCGGCCGACTACATCCCGAAGCCGCTGCGCCTGGCGGAAGTCTGCGCCCGCGTGCGCGCCCAGTTGCAGTTCCGCCGCACCAGCCTGTCGCAGCAGGAACAGGCCGAGCGCCTGCGCCTGATCGTCAACAGCATCGACGAAGGCCTGATGATCATCGAAGCGAGCGGCCGCATCCAGTACGCGAATCCCGCCTGCGACCGCTACCTCGGCTACGGCCCCGGCGAGCTGGCCGGCTGCGCGCTCGACAGTTTGCTGGCGCCCTCGGTGGCCCAGGAATACCTGGATATCTTCAGCCGCAGCATTGCCGCGATGGGCAGCCAACCCCTTGCGCCGGACTGCCGCGGCGCGCGCGAAGTACTGATCCGCCAGCGCGACGGCAACCTGCGCGCCATGGACTTCACGCTGACCCCGATGCTGGCCGACCAGCCGCTGTTCGTCGCCCTGCTGCACGACATCACCCACCACAAGCAGTCGGAAACCGCACTGCAGCGCGCGGCCCTGGCCGACCCGCTGACCAAGATCCCGAACCGCCGCCACTTCGACACCTTTTTGGAAAAGGAATGGCAGCGCGCCGTGCGCAGCAGCCAGCCGCTGTCGCTGATCGTGCTCGACGTCGACCACTTCAAGGGCTACAACGACAGCCTCGGCCACGCCGCCGGCGACGCCTGCCTGCAGCAAGTGGCGATGGCGCTGCAGTCGCATGCGCTGCGCGCCACCGACATCGCTGCGCGCTACGGCGGCGAGGAATTCGTGCTGCTGTTCGGCGAAACCGGCTTTGAAGCCGCGGCGGCATTGGGCGAGACCATCCGCGCCCATATCGAATCGCTGCACATCCCGAACCCGGGCTCGACCACTTCGGAATGGGTGACGGCCAGCCTGGGTGTGGCCACCATCGTGCCGACCCAGCTCGACGACCTGAAGAGCTTCTTTGTCGCCGCCGACCGCGCCATGTATGCGGTCAAGGATGCGGGCCGCAACGGCGTGCGCGCGGTGCGTACCGGCAGCGCGCACCTGGAGCCGGCGCTGTCCTGATCAAAGCTGGCGCGGGTAGCCGGTGATCTTCGCGATATCCCGGTACAGCGGCTGCAGTTTCCGATACATCTTCTTGTACACCTCCTTGTACAGCCGGTCGTAGATGACCCGATTGCCTTCGATCGGCTCGAACACCCTGCCCACCCGCGTCATGTTCGCCACCGCGCTGGCGAAATCCGGATACAACCCGAGCCCGACGGCGGCGTCGATGGCCGCCCCCAGGCCCGAGGTTTCGTACACGTGCGGGCGCGCGGTCGGCAAGCCGAAGATGTCGGCCGTCAGCTGCATCGCCGCGTCGCTCTGCGAGCCGCCGCCGGACACGCGCAGCTCGGTGATCCGCACGCCGCTGCGCCGCTCGATGCGCTCCTTCCCCTCGCGCAGCGCATAGGCCAGGCCCTCCAGGATCGCGCGGTAGACGTGGGCGCGCGTGTGCACGTCGCCGAAGCCGATGATCGCGCCTTTCGCTTCACGACCCGGTACACGGATGCCCGGCGTCCAGTAAGGCTGCAGCATCAGGCCCATGGAACCCGGCGGCACTGACTCGGCCAGCTGGTCGAACAAGGCTTCCGGCGCCACGTCTTCCAGCAGCGCGCGGCTTTGCTCCATGTGGCCGAACTGCTCCTTGAACCAGTTGACCATCCAGTAGCCGCGAAACACCTGCACCTCGGTGCTGTAGGCGCCGGGAATCGCGGCCGGATACGGCGGCACGAAGGGCGTGACCTCGACATAGCGGCGGCTGGTGGTGTTCACGGTGGCCGTGGTGCCGTAGCTCAGGCAGCCGACATGCGGCTCGCTGCAGCCGGCGCCCAGCACTTCGCAGGCCTTGTCGGCGGCGGCCGCGAACAGCGGCGTCCCGGCCGGCATGCCGGTGGCCTGCGCGGCGGCGTCGTCGATGACGCCGATCCGCGTGCCGGGTGGCGCCAACTCGGGCAGCATGCGCGCTTCGATGGCCAGCGCCTGCCACTTCCAGTCGCGCCCGGATGCCCAGCGGTGGCGCCGGTAATCGAAAGGCAGGTAGCCCACCTGCGAGCCGCTGGAATCGGTGAAGCGCCCGCACAGGCGCCAGTTCAGGTAGCCCGACAGCAGCAGGAACTTGTCGGTGGCATTCCACACCTGCGGCTGGTGGGCGCGGATCCAGTTGATCTCGGCCTCGCCGCGGAAGAAGTCGATCGTGTTGCTGACGCGCGCCAGCTTGAAGGCGCCGCGCCAGAACGGGCCGATGGGCGGCACCTGGTCGGTGCGGCGCTGGTCGAGCCAGGTGATGGCCGGGCGCAGCGGCTGGCCATGGCGATCGAGGTTAACCACGGTGCCGCGCTGGGTGGTGACGGCCACCGCGCGCACGGCGGCACGCTCGGCGCCGGGCTGGTTCCACAAGCCCTGGCAGGCGCGGCACACGGCTTGCCAGTAGTCTTCCGGCTCGTGCTCGGCCCAGCCGGGCTGGCGCGAGAAATAGGCTTCCAGGGGCACCTGGCACTTGGCGACGATGTCGCCGCGCAGGTCGAACAGCAGTGCGCGTACGCTCTGGGTGCCGTTGTCGATGGCGAGGATCAGGGGTTCAGGCTTCATGCTGCGGTGTGTTCGTGCGTGGCGGCAGGCTGTAGTGACGGGACCAGAGCGCGGCATACGCGGCTTGTTCCCCCTCCCAGCGCGCGTCGTTCCAGGCCAGCTCGGCCTGGCAAATGGCGCGGATGCGCTCCATGTGGCCGGCCCCGCCGCCGCGCAGCAGCAGGCCGAGGCGGGTGCGGCGCAGAAGCAGGTCGTCCAGGTGTTCGACCGCCTCGGCGCGCGCGGCCCAGCGCAACTCGGCCCACAGGGTGTCGGTGCCGGGGATGGCTTCGAGTTCGCCGTCGCACGCCGCGTCGACCAGCGCCTGCGCCTGCGGTCCGTGACGGCCGGCCAGGCGGCGCAGCACCGGCGCCGGCATGCGCCGCGGCGCTGCCGGCAGCGCGACCGGCGCGTAGATCGGGCAAGGAGACAGCGCATCGTTCCAGCCCGGCAGCTGGCGCCGCGCCTGGCGCAGCACATCGAGCGCGATCGCGCGGAAGGTGGTCAACTTGCCGCCGGTGACGCTCACCAGGCCCTTGCCGCACCAGATGGCATGCTCGCGGCCCAGCTTCGACGGCGCATCCGCCGCGCCGCTGTCGAGCACGGGCCGCACGCCGGCATAGGTGGCGATCACGTCGTCTTCGTCCAGGCGCAGCTCGGGGAACTGGGCTTGCAGGGCCTGCATCAGGTAATCGAGTTCCGCGCGCGTGATGGCGGCCTCGTTTGTCAGGCCATCGCGGTGGTCGACGTCAGTGGTGCCGACCAGGGTGGCGCCCTCCCAGGGAAAGGCAAACACCGGACGGCCATCGACAGGGTGCATCAAACTGACCGCCTGCGCCAGCGGCAGGCGCCAGGCCGGCAGCATCAGATGGCTGCCGCGCAGCGGTCGCAGGCGCGGGCCGCCAGTGGCCAGCTGCCCGGCCCAGGCGCCGCCGGCGTCGATCACCAGGCGCGCGCGCACGTCGAACAGGCGGCTATCCGCCGCATCGTCGCGCAGCACGGCGCCGACGATTTGTTCGCCCTCCTTCAGCAGCGAGCGCACGGTCATGTAGTTGATGGCTTCGGCGCCATGGCTGCGCGCCTCCATCAGGGTACGCAGCACCAGGCGCGCATCGTCGGTCTTAGCGTCGGTGTACACCATGCCGCCGGCCAGTCCGGTGCGCGCGATGTTCGGCGCCAGCAGCGCGAAGGCGGCGGCATCCTGCCAGTGGCGTTCGCGCCTGCCGGCAAACAGATCGTAGATCGCCAGCCCGGCCAGCATGGTGCGGCGCTTGCGGCGGCTCTTGCCGTAGTCGGGAAAGGCGAAGCGCTGCGGCTCCACCAGGCCGGGCGCGTCGCGGAGCAAGGCTTCGCGCTCGCGCACCGCTTCGCGCGTGAGCTTGATGTGGCCCTGCGCCAGGTAGCGCAGGCCGCCGTGCACCAGCTTCGACGAACGGCTCGATGTGCCCCAGGCGAAGTCGCGCTGCTCGACCAGCAGCGCGCGCAGGCCGCGCCGTGCCGCTTCGAGCAGGATGCCGGCGCCGGTGATGCCGCCGCCGATGACCAGCACATCCCATTCGCGCCCGGCCAGCTCGGGCAAGCCGGCGCGCCAGCCCGCGCTCCAGGCTCGGTTCATGGCAGCACCAGCTTGCCGGGGTTCATGCGCCCTTCCGGGTCGAACGCGCGGAACAGCGCGCGCATCGCCGCCAGCCCGAGTTCTCCCTTCTCCGCCGCTAGCCAGGGGGCGTGGTCGGCGCCGACGCCGTGCTGGTGGCTGATCGTGCCGCCGCTGGCGACGATCGCGTTCGACACCGCCCGCTTCAAGTCGCGCCAGCGCGCCAGGTCGGTTTCGAAGTCGCCCGCCAGGCGGTAAACGAAGGTCGAGTACACGCTGGCGCCTTGCGGATAGATGTGCGACAGGTGGGTGTAGGCGTGCACGCGCTCGCCGTGGGCGGCGAATGCTTCCCCGGCCGCGCCTTCCACCGCATGCATGGCGCGCGTCACGCCCGGCCAGTCGACGGCGGTTTCCACGGTGTCGATGGCATAGCCATGGGCCCAGGCCGTGTTGCGCAGGTAGACGTTGCGGAAGCGCCCGTGGCGCCAGCGCTCGCCCAGCGCGCGGCCGATATGCACGCCGCCCGCGAGCGTCAAGGCCGCGCGCAAGGCCGCTTTGCTTTGGGCGCGCGGGCCGGTGACGCCGATCATCAACATGCACTTGTGCGCGCCGCAGCCGCGCCAGCGCAGGTAGCGCTCCAGCAGGCCGACCTGCTTCGCGTGGCCGGCCAGCGCCAGCATGGTGGTGGTCTCGACTGCGTTCGACAGGCGCAGCATCGACAGCGGCAAGCGCGCCTGCGACAGTTCGCGCACGGCGCGTTCGGCGCGTTCCCAGTCCGGAAAGAAGACCGCGTGGAAGGCTTCATGCTCGGGCAGGCGCGAGACGCGCACCGTGGCTTCGGTGAGGATGCCGAGCCGCCCTTCGGACCCGAGCACCATCTCGCGCAGGTCG
>DAMABW010000339.1:0-5329 GCA_031999925.1 Massilia sp.
GCGAGCGAAGCGCATTTCGGCGTCCACACCTTCACCCACGGCGTGGCCACCGGCCCGCTCATGGGCGGCAACCTGTCGCTGGTGGCGGCGCTGGCCGGCACGCCGTATGCGGCCGACTTCCGCAACAGTATCCTGTTCCTGGAAGAAGTGAACGAAGCGCCCTACCGCATCGACCGCTGGATGACCCAGCTCGACCTGGCGGTCGGATTCAGGAAGGCGGCGGCGCTGATGATCGGCATCTGCGAGGATTGCGGACCCGAGCACGAAGACGTGTCGCTGACGCTGGACCAGACTTTCGATCTCCACTTGCAGCCGTTGTCGATCCCGGCGGTCACCGGCTATTCGATCGGCCACATCCGCAACCAGTTCACGATCCCGATGGGTATCAAGGCCACCCTCGATACCGAACGGCAGACGGTGACCTTGCTGGAAGCGGCGGTCAGCTAGCTGCGCTGGCCGACCGCGCAGGCAAGGCTGCCTGCCTTAGACCTTGGCTTCGGCGCCCGGCGTTTCCGAACGCACCAGGAAGGCTTGCGTGACTTGCGGCAGGTGTTCCAGCAGCCAGGCGGCCATCGCCTTTTCCTGGGCCAGGATCTGCTCGCAGGCCGCGGCGGTGGCGGTGTCGCCGACAGCCTTGGCGGCGCCGATCAGCGAGGTATAGCTGGCGATTTCCAGGTTCTCGAACACGTAGCCGGCCATCGCGCCCTTCACGACTTCGTCGGAGGTGGTCATGCCGCCGACTGCCTGGCCGAAGGCGGCCAGCTTGCCGCCCAGGTCTTTCAGCACCGAGTTGCTGATGCCGCGGCGGGCCAGGATGGCGTCGAGCTGTTGTTGCTGCCAGCGGGTTTCCTCGATGTGCTGGACGATGCGGGCGCGCAGTTCCGGATAGTGTTCCAGGCGTTCCGCTTGCGCGTTCAGCATCTTGTCGGCTTGCTGTTCCATCGCGTGGGCATCGCGCAACCAGTCGTTCAGATGTTCTTCTGCAGACGTCGTCATGAATCTCTCCTTCGGTAAGGTGGATGTGAACTTGCAATGCAGCCGCTATGTCTGGCGGGCTGTGCAACTTCAGCTACCTTCGCAGAGTTGAGGCGCGATGTTTGTTAGATGGTGAACACTTCCCGCACACTTGGGCGCACTTAAGCGTCGTTAAAGTAAAAAGCGGCAAGAAAGACGCATTATCGCTTCTTGCAGGAAAAGCTCATGAACACATAGCCGTGCCCTTCGCCATCGATGCGGAACAGGTCGGGAATCTCGCCGGTTTGCACGAAGCCGCTGCGTGCGTACAGGCGGCGCGCCGGCAGGTTGTCGGACAGGACTTCGAGGTCGACCCAGGCCAGGCCCTGCTGCCGGGCCCAGGCCAGGGCCGTATCGAGCAGGCGCGCGCCCAGTCCTTGTCCGCGACAATCACGGTGTACGCCCATGCCGAGCAGGCAACGGTGCGTCGCCGTGCGTTCGGGCCGCGCGCGCAAATCGATGTGGCCGCAGATGGCGCCGTCCGCGTCGATGGCGAGCCAGCCGCGCCGCCAGCCCGGTTCGCCGAAGGCGGTCTGCAGGCCGAGCACGAAGCCGGCGCGCTTGTCGACCGGGAAGAAGGATTCGGCGCGCGGCAGCGGCTGGAACAGGGGCGTGCCGTTGCGGCCGTTGTCGCCCAGGTGGTCGTCGAGGTAGACGAACAGCGCCGGCAAGTCCTGCTGCGTGAGCGGGATGATCGCCGGCGCCGCCATCACAGCGCGCGCGCGATCAGGATTTTCTGGATGTCGCTCGTGCCTTCATAGATCTGGCAGACGCGCACGTCGCGGTAGATGCGTTCGATCGGGAAGTCGGCCACGTAGCCGTAGCCGCCAAAGACCTGCATCGCATCCGATACCACGCGCTCGGCCATCTCGGAGGCGAATAGCTTGGCCATCGCCGCTTCCTTCAGGCAGGGCAAGCCGGCATCCTTCATCGAGGCCGCGTGCAGGATCAGCTGGCGCGCCGCCTCGATCTTCATCGCCATTTCCGACAGCTTGAACTGCACCGACTGGTGCTCGAAGATGGCCTTGCCGAAGCTGGTGCGCTCCTTGGCATACGCCAGTGCCGCTTCGAACGCCGCGCGCGCCATGCCCACCGATTGCGAGGCGATGCCGATACGCCCGCCCTCCAGGCCCGACAAGGCGATCTTGTAGCCCATGCCTTCTTCGCCGATCAGGTTGGCGGCCGGGACGCGGCAGTTCTCGAACACGATCTGCGCCGTGTCCGACGAATGCTGGCCCATCTTGTGTTCCAGGCCGGCGACGACGTAGCCGGGGGTATTCGTCGGCACCCAGAAGGCGCTGATGCCTTTCTTGCCGGCGGCTTTATCGGTGACGGCCATGACGATGGCCACGTCGCCGTGCTTGCCGCTGGTGATGAACTGCTTGGTTCCGTTGATGACGTAGTCATCGCCGTCGCGCGTGGCCGTGGTACGCACGGCGGCGGCGTCGCTGCCGGTGTGCGGTTCCGTCAGGGCGAAGGCGCCGAGCATCTCGCCTTGCGCCAGCGGTACCAGCCATTGCTGCTTCTGCTCTTCGCTGGCGTACATCATGGCGATCGAGCACACCGGGCAGTTGTTGACCGAGATGATGGTCGAGGTGCCGCCGTCGCCGGCCGCGATCTCTTCCAGCACCAGTGCCAGCGATACGTAGTCGAGGCCCGCGCCGCCGTACTGCTCGGGCACGGCCACGCCAAAGGCGCCGAGCTGCGCCAGTTCCTTCAGTTCGGCTTTCGGGAAATAGTGTTCCTTGTCCCAGCGGGCGGCTTGCGGGGCCAGGCGCTCCTGCGCATAGCTGCGCAGGGCGTCGCGGATCATCTGGTGTTCTTCGGTCAGGATCATGGTGTCTCGTGTGTGTTTTTATCGTGGCGGCTTACCAGGGGATGGGGTCGCCGTCGTGGTTCAGGAAGCTGCCATTCGCACCTTGCTTGGCATTCGCCAGGGTGGCGCGCAGATCGCGCACGCTGTGTTCGACGCTGATCGCCGCGCCGTCGCCGCCCATGTCGGTCTGGACCCAGCCGGGGTGGAAGGCGATGCAGGTAGCGCCTTGCGGGCCGTAGGTCAGCGCCGTGTCGGTCAGGACGGAATTGAGTGCGGCCTTGCTGGCGCGGTAGAGCGAGCCGCTCGTATCCGTGCGCGAGCCGATCGAACCCATGCGCGAGGACAGTACGCCGAGTTTACCGCGCGCGTTGGCCACCAGCGGCGCGACGATCGGCAGCAGGCGCATCGCGGCCAGCACGTTGGTGTGCATGACGGCGTCGAAGTCTGCCTGCGTCGGGAAGCCGTCGTGGCGCGGGCCGTAGAGGCCGGCGACCAGCCAGGCGGTGTCGATCTTTTCGTCGTCGAGTTTCCAGCCCAGGCCGGCGATGGCGTCGGGGTCGGTGACGTCGAGCTGATGCGGTTCGGCGCCGAGGCTGGCCAGTTCGTCGAGGTCCTGCTGTTTGCGGGCTGTGGCGATCACGCGCCAACCCTCAGCGCGGTATTGGCGTGCGAGTTCGTGGCCGATGCCGCGCGAGGCGCCGAGGATCAGAGCGGTTGGCATGGTGGTGTTCCTTCGTGTTGTGTTGCGGTGTTGAGGGGTACGCCGGTGGGTTCTTGAACCCACCGGTCGTATCCAAACAACCATCGTAACCGAAGACCCGAATCGTCGCCGACCCGGATCATCGGCACGCCGCATCACACCATCTCGATCGCCATCGCGGTGGCTTCACCACCACCAATGCACAGCGACGCCACGCCGCGCTTGCCGCCGGTCTTCTTCAGCGCGCCCAGCAGGGTGACGATGATGCGCGCGCCCGAGGCGCCGATCGGGTGGCCCAGGGCGCAGGCGCCGCCGTGGATGTTGACCTTCTCGTGCGGGATGTCGAGGTCGCGCATGGCGGCCATCGGCACCGCGGCAAAGGCTTCGTTGATCTCGAACAGGTCGACGTCGCCCGGCATCCAGCCGGTCTTCTTGAACAGCTTGTTCATCGCGCCGATCGGGGCGGTGGTGAACAGGTTCGGTTCCTGGGCGTGGGTGGCGTGGCCGATCACGCGTGCGATCGGGCTCAAGCCCAACTCTTTCGCCTTCGATTCGCGCATCATCACGAGGGCAGCGGCGCCGTCGTTGATCGACGAGGACGAGGCGGCGGTGACGGTGCCTTCCTTCTTGAACGCAGGCTTCAGCGACGGGATCTTGTCGATCTTGGCCTTCATCGGGCCTTCGTCCTTTTCCACGATCAGTTCACCGGTGCGGGTGGCCAGCGTGACCGGGGCGATTTCCCAGGCAAACGAACCGTCGTTGTTGGCGGCTTGCGCGCGCTTCACGGATTCGATGGCGAAGTTGTCCTGGTCTTCGCGGGTGAACTGGTAAGTCGCCACGCATTCCTCGGCAAAGGTGCCCATCGAGCGGCCTTCGCCGGTTTTTTCGTTGCGCGAGTAGGCGTCTTCCAGGCCGTCGAGCATCATGTGGTCGAACATGGGCGCGTGGCCGATGCGGTAGCCGCCGCGTGCCTTCGGAATCAGATAAGGCGCATTGGTCATCGACTCCATGCCGCCGGCGACCACGATGTCGGCGCTGCCGGCCACCAGCTGGTCGTGGGCGAAAATGGCGGCCTGCATGGCCGAACCGCACATTTTCGACAGGGTCACAGCGCCGGTCGACAGCGGCAGGCCGGCCTTGATCAGCGCCTGGCGTGCAGGCGCCTGGCCCTGGCCCGCCATCAGGCAGTTGCCGAAGTAGACGTGTTCGACGGTTTGCGGATCGACGCCGGCGCGTTCGACTGCCGCCTGGATCGCCACCGCGCCGAGGTCGCTCGCCGACTTCGAGGAAAAATCGCCCTGGAAGCCACCCATCGGGGTACGGGCGGCGCCAACGATAACGACTGGATCATTCATTTTCTAAGGTCTCCAAAGAGGATGGCGCTGGGTGAGGTGTTGGTTGCGCCAAAGGGGTGATGGTCTGGTGGAAGCGGATGTGCTGCGGATAAGGAAAGACGTCTTCCACTTCGCCTTCCAGGATGCGGTCCTTGTGCGCCTGCCACCAGGCGCGCGTCAACAGGTCCGCGTGATACTGCATGAAATGGTGGCGGATCGTCGCGTTTCCAAGCAGGAAACGGCCGAATTGTTCGGGAAACACGTCATGCTTGCCGATCGGGTACCAGGGCTCGGCCGACAGCTCGTCTTCCTCGTTGCGCGCCTGCGGGATGTCGCGGAACTGGCAATCGGTGAGGTATTCGATTTCGTCGTAGTCGTAGAACACGACCCGGCCCTGGCGTGTGACGCCGAAATTTTTGTAGAGCATATCGCCGGGGAAGATGTTCGCCGCAACCAGGTCGCGAA
>DAMABW010000340.1:0-5316 GCA_031999925.1 Massilia sp.
GATGCGCGCGAGCGGCAGCGGGCCGGCGGCGCGGTCGCGGCGCACCAGCTCGATGGCCGCGATCTCGGCGATGTCGCGCGTATCGACCATGGCCAGTCCTTTCGAGCCGATCGGCATCGGGTAGGCGCCGTAGTCGACCACCACATCCTTGACCGTGACGTCGTTGTCGATGAAGTAGGCCGGACGCAGGATGGTGGCCGAGAAGTCCATCGCCTCGATCATGCGCTCGACGCCGTACTTGCCGGCGAAGTGCGGCACGTTGACGTAGACGTCGCTGCCAATCACCGACAGGTAGACCACGTGTTGGACGCCGGCTGCGCGGGCCAGGTTCAACGCGATGAGCGCCTGGGTGAATTCGTCGGGCGCGACGGCGTTCAGCAGGAACAAGGTCGAGACGCCGGTGAAGGCGCTGCGCAGGGAATCCACATCGAGCAGGTCGCCCTGGACGACCTCGACGCCGGCCGGGAAGTTCGCCTTGGCCGGATCGCGCACCAAAGCGCGGACAGGGTGAGCCTGGCCTGCGCCGCGTGCGACGAGTTGGTCGACGACCTTGCGGCCGATATTGCCGGTGGCGCCGGTAACAAGAATGGTCATGGTCTGTACTCCTTGAGATGGGTTGTAAGTGTCGGTTGACGCTTCCCATACTAGGTGTCCCACCTTCGTTCCGATAGACGGTAAAATTGGACATCCTGTCTCACCCGTGGAACACATGGACTTGCTCGCCCTTGCCGATTTCAACCTCGTTGCCCGTCATGGCGGCTTCGGCCGCGCCGCCCGCGCCAGCGGCCGGCCGAAGGCCACGCTCTCGCGCCGGGTCGCCGAACTGGAAAGCAGCCTGGGCGTGCGCCTGCTGGAACGCGGCGCGCGGGTCCTGAAGCTGACCCAGGAGGGGCAGGCGCTGTACGAGCGTACCGGCGCCCTGCTCACCGAGATCGACGAAGCCGCAGCCGAAGTCGCCTCGGGCGGCGCCGCGCCGCGCGGCCGCTTGCGTGTCAGCGCCCCGCTGCTGTTCTCGCAGACCGCGATGGGCAAGCTGGCTGCCTCGTTCGCCCTGGCCTATCCGGAAGTGCGGCTGGAAGTGACGACCGAGGACCGGCCGGTGGACATGGTCGAGGAAGGCTACGATCTGGCGATCCGCGTGAATCCGGCGCCGGATGCGAACCTGGTCGGCCGCATCCTGTTGCGCGACCGCCTGGCCGTGGTGGCGCCACCCACGCTGGCCCGGCCGCAGGACGGCGCGTCCGTTCCCGCCGTCGTGCGCGGCGCCGCAAGCGGCGCATCCTGGCCCCTGAAGGAAGGCGGCACACAGCTCGCCATCGACCCCGTGCTGCGCCTGTCCTCGCTCATCATGGTCCGCGACGCCGTGCTGGCCGGGGTTGGGGTGGCCTGCCTGCCGGTCTCGTTGGTTAGTTACGATATTAGCGAAGGCAGGCTGGCGCATTGGGGCGACCTGGATGCGCCCGAGATCGCCATCTGGGCGCTGTATCCGTCGCGCCGCCTGCTCAGCACGCGCGTGTCCGCCTTCCTCGACCACCTGAAGGCGGCCTTCCCGGCAGGGACGCCGGAAGAACTGGCGGCCCACATCGCGAGGTCATGACGCCGACTGGTCCGCGTCGGCGCGGATGAAGTCGACAAAGGCGCGCAGCGGCGCCGGTAGCAGGCGCCGTCCGGGATAGTAGAGAAAGGGGCCGGAAAACTGCGGCCACCAGGGTTCCAGCACCGGTTCCAGCCGGCCGCTTTCGATGTGGGGCCGCAGCCAGTCCTCGAACAAATACACGATACCGGCGCCGGCCAGCGCCGCATCCACCGTCAGGTCGATGGCGCCGCCCACCTGCACCAGCAACTGTCCGGCGGGGTCGATGGTCACCGTCTCCCCGCCCTGCTCGAAGGTCCAGCGGATCATGGCGCCACTGGCGAAGCGCGCGCGCATGCAGGTGTGATCGAGCAGTTCGCGCGGATGCGCAGGCCGGCCGCGCCGCGCCAGGTAGTCCGGCGCGGCCGCCGCCGCCATGCGCTGCACGCGCGGGCCGATCGGTACGGCCACCATGTCCTGCTCCAGTCTTTCCTCGTAGCGGATGCCGGCGTCGCAGCCGGCCGCCAGCACGTCGACAAAGCTCTCGTCGGCGACCACTTCCAGCCGGATCTCCGGATAGGCCGCCAGAAAGCGCGGCACGATGGACGGCAGCACCAGCCGCGCCGCGCTGACCGGCACGTTCAGGCGCAGCGTGCCGGTGGGCGTGTCGCGAAAGCCGTTGACGACGTCGAGCGCACTCTCGACTTCGCTCAGCACCGGCTCCAGGCGCGCCAGCAGGCTCAGGCCCGCCTCGGTCGGCACGACGCTGCGCGTGGTGCGGTTCAGCAGGCGCACGCCAAGCCGGGTTTCCAGGCGGCGCACCGCATCGCTCAATCCCGAGGCGCTGCCGCTGGTGGCGCGCGCCGCGTCGCGAAAGCCCTTTGCGCGCGCCACCGCGACAAAGGCGGACAAGTCACCGAGATCGGCTTTCATGCGTACTGACCTTTACTGTTCGTTTTTACGTACAACCCATCCTGACTATACCGGATTGTCATGCGAGTGTTCCGGATTTATCGTGGCTGTACCAACAACGAACCGGAGCACACCATGAACAGCATCGACAAGGCAGGCACTTATCAACTCGGCGAGCGCAGCGTGCGCCGCCTCGGCTATGGCGCCATGAAGTTGGCCGGCCCCGGCGTGTTCGGCCCGCCGCGCGACCGCAACGCCGCCCTGGCCGTGCTGCGCGAAGCCCTGGCCCTGGGCGTGAATCACATCGACACCTCGGATTTCTACGGCCCGCACATCACCAATGAATTGATCCGCGAAGCGCTGCATCCCTACGCCGACGACCTGACGGTCGTCACCAAGATCGGCGCCCGCCGCGATGCGCAAGGCGCCTGGCTGCCGGCATTCTCGAAAGAAGAACTGCGCCAGGCCGTGCACGACAACCTGCGCAACCTGGGGCTGGACGTGCTCGACGTGGTCAACCTGCGCGCCATGTTCGACGTCCACGGTCCGGCCGAGGGCTCGCTCGAAGAACCCTTGAGCGTACTGGCCGAACTGCGCCAGCAGGGATTGATCCGCCACGTCGGCATCAGCAACGTCACGCCGCGCCAGGTCGAGCAAGCGCGCCGCCTGCTGCCGATCGCCTGCGTGCAGAACATGTACAACCTGGTGCACCGCCAGGACGATGCGCTCATCGATGCCTTGGCACGCGACGGCATCCCCTACGTGCCCTTCTTCCCGCTGGGCGGCTTCTCGCCGCTGCAATCAAGCGCCCTGTCGAGCGTGGCGCGCGCCCTGGACGCGACGCCGATGGCGGTGGCGATCGCCTGGCTGCTGCGCCGTTCGCCGAACATCCTGCTGATCCCGGGCACCTCGTCGGTGGCGCACCTGCGCGAGAACCTGGCGGCGGCCCAGCTGGTACTGCCGGATGCGGCGCTGGCCAGCCTGGAACGGATCGGGCAGGCAGCGATCATGAACGCCGCTCATAAGCCTTAACGCGCGAACAGGCTGGCCGAACGCCGCCTGTTGGGTTACATTGCCGGCAACTTGCGCGCGGCATGTCGGCTACGCCTGCCTTTCATGGAGCCCATGTGAAACGATTCCTGGCCACCGGCCTTGCCCTCCTGTGCGTGCTCGGCGTCAGCGCCTGCGCCTATGTCACGCCTTCGCTCGGCCAGGTGGCCGACAGCGCGCAGCTGCAAGCCTCGCCGCAGTACCGGGACGGCCAGTTCCAGAGCGAGGTGGCGTCGCCGCCGCGCCGTGGCGGCCTGGGCTTCGTGCTGGCGGTGATCCGCGGCCGCTTCGAGCCGCGCGACCGGCCCGCGCCACCGGCGCCCCTGCCGGCGGTGAAGACCGACCTGGCGGCCCTGCCCCTGGAACAGGACACGGTGGTCTGGCTCGGCCACTCGTCCTACTTCGTGCAAGTAGGCGGCAAGCGCCTGCTGATCGACCCGGTATTCAGCGACTATGCCGCGCCGGTGCCGTGGATGGTGCGCGCCTTCGAGGGCACCAGCATCTATTCGGTGGACGATTTACCAGCGATCGACGCGGTGCTGATCTCGCACGACCACTACGACCATCTCGACTACGCCAGCATGAAGGCCCTGCTGCCGAAGACCGGGCTGGTCGTCACCGGCCTGGGCAACGGCGCCCACCTGCGCCACTGGGGTTATCCGGACGCGAAGATCCGCGAAATGAACTGGCACGACAGCGTCGATCTCGGCGACGGCTTGCAGGTGCACGTGCTGCCCTCGCAGCATTACTCGGGCCGCTTCATGAAGCGCAACCAGAGTTTGTGGGCCAGCTTCGCGCTGCAGCACCCGGCGCGCGCACTCTACTTCAGCGGCGACACCGGATTCGGGCCGAACTTCAACGCCATCGCTGAGCGCTTCGGCAGCTTCGACTTCGTCGCACTCGACGGCGGGCAGTACAACGCGCGCTGGGCCGACATCCACATGACGCCAGAGGAAGCCGCGCGCGCCGCCGAGATCCTGGGCGCACGCACCCTGCTCAGCGGCCACGCCGGCCGCTTCAGCCTGGCGCGCCACGCCTGGGACGAACCCTTCGAACGGGCGCTGGCCGCCAGCGAAGGCAAGCCCTTCCGCCTGCTGACGCCGCGCATCGGCGAACCGGTGCGCCTGGACGTGGCGCCGCAATCGTTTGTACCGTGGTGGAAGGGGATCGAATAAACTGCGTGGCGCGGCTCGCGACGTCGTCCCTGCCGAATCGAACCATCCCGTGTTGAATCAACCGAGGGAAAGCGCATGCTCTTCAGGACAAAGGTAACGCTCTCGAACAGCTTGATGACACTGGGCTTGCTGCCCTACCTGGTCGTTTTCGGCTACCTCGTCGGAACCAGCGCTTACCGCGACGATGCTGCCCTGGCGGCCTGGCTGACGGCGGGATTGGGACTCGCACTGTCGTACGTGATGGCGTTGACGATCGCCCTCCCCGCCTTCCTGTGGTCGTCTTCGCTCGCGAAGCACGCCGGCACCGATACGCGCCATGCGAGAATCCTGCGCCTTGGCGTCATCATCGGCGTGGCTCCGTTTCCGCTGATCCTGCCGGCACTGGCCCTCGCCTGGTAAGCGTAGGGTGGGTTCTCGAACCCGCCACATCACGCACGATCATACGAAGCGCGTTTCGATGTCGTTCGCGTCGAAACGGTGGGGTCAAGCCGCACGCGGACTGACCCACCCTACCATCAGCCGAGGTCCTCCTCGCGGAACTCGACACCGGTCGTCGTCTCGTCGCGCGCCGCTTCGGCCTTGCGCAACTCGACGCGCCGGATCTTG
>DAMABW010000341.1:0-5314 GCA_031999925.1 Massilia sp.
GGGCCAGGATCAGGGCCACGAACAGGCCGCAGGGACCGGTGCCGACCACGATCGGACGCGGCGTGCCGGCCGGCGGGCGCGGGGCGTCGACGAACTTGTAGCCGGTGTCCGGCGAGGGCACGATGTACTGATCGCCCTGCAGGCGTTTCAGCACCGCCGCTTCGTTCTTCACCTCGACGTCGATGGCGTAGATCAGCACGATCGCGGCCTTCTTGCGCGCGTCGTAGCTGCGTTTGTAGACGGTGAAGTCGACCAGATCAATGGCCTCGATGCCGAGGCGTGTGAGGATGGCGTCGCGCAGGGCGTGGTCGGGGTGGTCGAGGGGAAGCTTGAGTTCGTTAATTCGCAGCATAGGGTTCGCGTAGGGCGCCAGCGGGGGCGGTCAAATCAATCCGCTATTTTACTTCAGCCGGGGCAGCCGATCAGCCACCGGCGCACTCTCCCAGCCCTTTAGTCATTTCCATGCCACAAGCATTAACAGGCAGTCAAAACCACCCATGCACTTTTCTGGCAGTTGCGGCGCACGATTCTGGTGCATCGCGTCAATTGAACTCCTTTTGCATAAGTGTTGTTTTTACACATTTCGCCAATCACGTTCCGTTGACACGCAGACTTTTCACATGGTTCTATGTATCAATACCAACAACGTTTTCTTGCCTCATATGCGTTATTGGGAGAGTGCTTGTCCTAACCCGGCAGGCATAAACAAATGGTTCGCCTAAAAGCGGTGGGTTCCAGCCGCAACGATATTGAACGTAGTGCCCAGCATCCTGAAAAAAAGTATTCACGTTTTGGCGTGAAGGCAGGGAGCGCGCCTAGCGCGCCAAGTTCCAAAGAGACAAGCATCGCCGTACACCTGTACGGGTGCCAATAAAAATCAACCTTGAGAAAAGCCCGAAGGAGAAGCATTCATGACGTTTAAGTTGAAGTCGATGCCGTACGCAATTTCGGCCCTGGTCGCTACCGGCGCCCTGGCCGGCATGGCCCCGGCCATGGCCCAGCAGGCCCCGGCTGAAGGCCAGCCCATCCAGCGCGTAGTGGTCACCGGCTCGCTGATCAGCCGCGCCGACACCGAAACCCCGACCCCGGTGCAGGTGCTGACGGCGGCCGACATCCAGAAGAGCGGCAAGACCTCGGTTGCCGAACTGCTGACCGACCTGGCCTCCAACGGCGCCGGTACCCTGGGCACCGGCTTCGCCGGCGCCTTCGCCAACGGTGCAACCGGCATTTCGCTGCGCGGCCTGACCGTCGGCGCCACCCTGGTGCTGATCGACGGCCACCGCATGGCGCCGTATCCGCTGTCGGACGACGCCCAGCGCTCCTTCGTCGACGTTTCGTCGATCCCGTTTGACGCCATCGAGAACATCGAAGTCTTCAAGGGCGGCGCTTCGTCCCTGTACGGCTCCGACGCGATCGCCGGCGTGATCAACATCAAGCTCAAGAAGAATTTCAAGGGCACGCGCCTGACCGCCGAAGTCGGCGATACCCAGCATGGCGGCGGCAAGACCAAGCGCGGCTCGATCAGCACCGGCATCGGTGACCTCGACCAGGATGGCTACAACGCCTTCATCACCGCCGAATGGCGCGACCAGGATGCGATCAAGGTCGCCGACCGCGACCAGTTCGGCTGGGCGAACCGCGACTGGCGTCCACGCGGCGGCAACAACCTGACCCTGGGTGTGCCGACCAACCTGAATGGCGGCCTGACTGCAACCAGCAGCCCTTTCCTGTATAACCCGTCGGGTGCGGGCGGTGCCACCAATCCGGCCAACTTCCGCTTCCTCGATCCGAAGTGCAACTATGAGCTGTACCGCGCCGGCGGCTGCGCCGTGCGCGACGAAGTCTCGAATATCCAGCCGGCCACCCAGAACATCAACGTCCTGGTCGGCATGACCAAGAAGCTGTCCGAGGACTGGGAAATCGCCTTCAAGGGCTCCCTGTTCAAGCGCGACAGTATCAACAACCGCGGCGTGCCGCCGGTGTATTCGGCGAACAACTTCGCCGGTAGCACCACGCTGATGAACGGCGTCCTGACCGGCGGTGTGAACCGTATCGCCAGCACCCGCTTCGCGCCTGGCGCGGCAGTCGGCGCCGGCCTCACCAACACCTTCGCGAATGCCGCCTCGCTGTACGGCTACATTCCTGGCACCGCCCCGGCCAACACCACCGACAACACTTCGAAGAGCACCCGCTTCTCGGTGGACCTGACCGGTAGCGCCTATGGCTGGGATGTGAACGCCGCCGCCGGCGCCACCCGCGTCAAGGTCGATGCCGAATACAGCGGCTACGTCAACCGCGTGGCCCTGTACAACGCAATCAATTCCGGCCGCTGGAACGTCCTCGGCGGTAACTCGCCGGAGCTGATCCAGGAAGTCTCGCCGACCTTCGGCAACTCGCTGAAGACGGAACTGAACTACTTCGATATGTACGGTTCGCGCGAGCTGATGCAGCTCGGCGCCGGTCCCCTCGCAGTCGCAGCCGGTGTCCACTGGCACGAGCTGAAGCAGAACTCGCCGGCGTCGAGCCTGACCCAGAACGGCGCCGTGGCCAGCACCTCGGCCTTCGCCATCGGCGAAGAAACCAACAGCGCGGCCTTCGTCGAGCTGCGTGCGACTCCGATCAAGAACATCGAAGTCGGCGTCGCCGGCCGTTACGACCACTACGACACCTACGGCAATTCGTTCACGCCGTCGGCCAACTTCAAGTGGACGCCATCGGCGCAGTTCGGCGTGCGCGGTACCTTCGCGCGCGGCTTCCGTGCACCGAATCCGTCGGAAGTCGGCAATGCCGGTTCGTTCTTCACGTTCAACGCGATCGACGACCCGATCCTGTGCCCGGATGGCCAGACCAGCACCGCCGGCAACGTCATCGCGGCCTGTGGCCAGCAGCCACCGTACGTCCAGACGACGACCAACCAGGACCTGTCGCCGGAAAAATCGAAGTCCTACACCCTGGGCCTGATCTTCGAGCCGCTGCGCGGCCTGAACATGACCCTGGACTACTACAACATCAAGATCAACAACCTGATCGTGACCCGCGCCGGCAACGATCCGACCTACGTACCGGATTGGGTGCGTGGCGAGGCAGTGCCGACCACGGTGTCGACCGGCGGCACCGGCACCACGCTGGCCACGCCAGCAGTCGGCCCGATCCTGTACGGCGAGTCGCCTTATATCAACGCGGGCAGCACCAAGACCCACGGTGTCGAGGCTGACGTGCGCTACCGCTGGCGCCTGGCCAACGACATGGGCGCCATCACGGCCAACCTGAGCGTCGCCCACACCTTCGGCTATGAAACCGCAGTGGCGGGCACCAGCTACCAGCTGGCCGGCACCCAGGGCCCATCGTCGGTCGGCGGCGCAACCGGCAACCCGAAAGACCGCGCCCAGTTCACCCTCGGCTACGCCCGCGGCCCGCTGGACGTGACCGCGACCGTGAACTACACCGGCGGCTTCTCGACCATCGACCCGTCGCATGACGAACTGGATTGCTCGCGCACCGGTTTCGGCGTGGGTGGCCGTACCTACTACCAGGGTCTGCGTCAGCCTGACTGGCTGTGCGAGGTGCCGTCGTTCACCACGACCAACCTGAACCTGCAGTACAAGCTGAGCGAGAACCTGACCCTGCGCGCAGCCGTGCTGAACCTGTTCGACAAGCAGCCGCCGTATGACGTCGCCACCTACGGCAACGCCGGCGCCCAGACCTCGTACAACGCGTCGCTGCACCAGGCTGGTGCCGTCGGCCGCTTCTACAGCCTGGGTGTGAACTACACCTTCTAATAGAAGGAACGGCAGCGGCAGCCATGCCGCTGCTTGAAGCACAAAGCCCCGTGACAGTCGCCTGTCACGGGGCCTTTTTTATTCGAAACGCGAAAACCTACATCCCGCCCCAGATCCCTGCCAGCATCGCCATCGCCGCCAGCGCCGCCGTCTCGGTGCGCAGCACACGCGGACCCATGGTCAGGGGCAGGGCGCCCGCGGCCAGCGCCGCGTCTTCTTCCTCGGGCGAAAAGCCGCCTTCCGGGCCGACCAGCAGGGTTACCGGCTGCGGCCCCTGCGCGCGCGCCCAGTCCGCCAGCGACTGCGTGCCGCGCGGGCTGAGCAGGATGCGTGGCTGGGCGGCTTCCTGCGGCGCATCGATCCAGCGCCGGAACTCCGCCAGCGGCAGCAAGTGCGCCAGCCGGTTGCGTCCGCTCTGCTCGGACGCCGATTCGATCACGCCCTGCCAGTGGGCCTGGCGTTTATCGAGGCGCTCGCCCGACAGCCGCACCACGCTGCGTTGGGCCGCCAGCGGCTGCACGGCGGCCACGCCGAGTTCGACCGCCTTTTCCACGATCCAGTCCATCTTGCTGCCCTCGGGCAAGCCCTGGGCCAGGGTCACGGCGTACGGCAACTCGACATCGAGCGCCTCGAAGGCGTCGACCGTCGCGCTCGCCCGCTTCTTGCCCACATCCGCCAGCGTGGCCCGGTACTGGCCGCCGCGGCCGTCGAACAGGGTCAACGCCGCGCCCGGTTGCAGGCGCACCACATGCAGGTGGTGGGCGACGGAGTCGGGCAGGTCGACAGTGGCGCCGACGGTCAGCGGCTGGGAACAATAGAAGCGGGGCATGCGATTCCTGGACGATAGAGATGACGCAAAAGCTGCATTTTAATTCGGCAACGGTTAGGCGCGTGAGCCCTCTGGTAAAATAACGGGCTACGGCCCGCCGCAGGCCCTTCCGCTTCCCAATCCAGACTCACGCATTCCATGAAATCTACGCAAACCACCACCCTGATGGCCAACGCGATCCGCGCGCTGGCGATGGACGCTGTTCAAAAAGCGAATTCCGGCCACCCTGGCATGCCGATGGGCATGGCGGAAATCGGCGTCGCGCTGTGGGACAAGCACTACCGCCACAACCCGGCCAATCCGGGCTGGTTCAACCGCGACCGCTTCCTGCTGTCGAACGGCCACGGTTCGATGCTGCACTACGCGATGCTGCACCTGGCCGGCTACGACCTGAGCATGGACGACCTGCGCGACTTCCGCCAGCTGCACTCGAAGACCGCGGGCCACCCGGAAGTCGGCATCACGCCGGGCGTGGAAACCACCACCGGCCCGCTGGGCCAGGGTATCGCCAACTCGGTCGGCATGGCGCTGGCCGAATGGCTGCTGGGCTATGAATTCAACCGTCCAGGCTACGATGTGGTGGACCACTACACCTACGCCTTCCTGGGCGACGGCTGCCTGATGGAAGGCATCTCGCACGAAGTGGCGTCGCTGGCCGGCACCCTGCGCCTGAACAAGCTGATCTGGCTGTACGACGACAACGGCA
>DAMABW010000342.1:0-5308 GCA_031999925.1 Massilia sp.
CCCACGCGCAGCGGCACCAGCAGCGCGCCGATCGGGCAGCGTACCGGGTCGACGCACTGGCCGTCCTCGGCCTGGAGGACGCTCGAGAACACGATGCGGTCGTCGATGTCGGTGCGGTACAGGTCCGCCGTGACCGAGAAGCTCTTGCTCGGCCGCAGGATCAGGCCGACGCTGGCATTCTTCGATTTTTCTTCCTTGAGCGGCGAAATGCCGAAGGCCTGGGTCACGGCGCTGCCCTCGCGCGCGGTGAGCGTCTCGGTCAGGGTGCCGTCCTGGTTCAGGTTGGTCGAGACCGAGCTGTAGAACTTCTGCTGCACGCCGGGTGCGCGGAAACCGGTAGACAGGCTGCCGCGCACGCCGACTGTCGGCGACGGGTCCCAGCGTGCGCTCAGCTTGCCGGTGGTGGTCGAGCCGAAGTCGGAATAACGCTCATGGCGCAGCGCCGCACCCACGTTCACCTGGTTGCCGAACTTGCGTTCCAGGTCCAGGTAGAGCGCGATGTTGTGGCGCGCATCGTCGACGACGTTCGACGGCGTGTAGCCCGGGAAGCCCTGGATGCCGGAAGCCGCGACGCCGCCGAAGCGGTCGAGGATCAGCTTGCCCGTATTGTTGGTGCGGCCGTACTGGTAGGAGACCGGATCGCCGGCAACGATCTCGTAGCCGTCGCGGCGCCACTCGAAGCCGGTGGCCACGTACAGCGGCGCGCCGCCCATTTGCACCGGACCCTTGAAGTCGAGGTTGAAGGTGGTCTGGTTGAACTTCAGGGCGCCGGTGTCCGCCTCGGTGGGCGATTCGCGCAGGTTGTCTTCGTAGTAGTAGCTGACGTTGATCGAATTGCGCTCGTGGAAGTCGAGTTCGCTGCGGCCATGGTTCACGCTGGCATCCATGCTCCATTCGCCGCCCAGTTCGTGGCGGTAGCCGACCGCGAGCGAGGCGTCCTTCACGGTGGTGACGATGTTCGGCAGGAAGCCGGTCGGATAGATCTCGGGCACGGTGCGCGCATCCTCGGCCGGGCGGTAGAAGCCGCCGGAATCGCCCTTGCGTTTCGAGGCGCCGCCAAAGACGTAGAACTCGCCGCCGTTCGAGCGCACCGGCAGCGCCGCGTTCACCCACAGGTAGGCGTCCTTGGCATTGCTGTCGCCGATGCGCTGGGTCACGCGCGGCGGATCGACGCGCAGGGTATCGACGCCGGCGCGGTTCGTTTCGTCGCGCTTGCGGCCTTCCAGCGACAAATTCAGGTAGCCGCCGTCGCCCAGGGCAAAGCCCTTGTGGATGCTGGCGGAATAGGTGTCGCCGTCGCCTTCATCGGTGGTGCCGATGTTGGCGCTGAACTGGCCGAGGTCGGCGCCTTTCTTCAGGATGATGTTGATAACGCCGGCAATCGCGTCCGACCCGTACTGGGCCGCGGCGCCGTCGCGCAGCACCTCGATGCTCTGGATCGCGGACAGGGGAATCGCGTTGATGTCGGTGCCGGCCGAGCCGCGGCCGATGGTCTGCTGCACGTTTACCAGGGCCTGCTGGTGGCGGCGCTTGCCGTTGATCAGGACCAGCAACTGGTCGGGGCCGAGGCCGCGCAGGGTGGCGGGGCGGATGATGTCGGTGCCGTCGCTGATGAAGGTGGTGGTGAAGTTGAACGACGGGTCGAGGTCTTGCAGCACCTTGCCCAGTTCCTGCATGCCGGTCGACTGCATGTCCTTCAGGTTCACCAGGCCCACCGGCACCGCCGTGTCGAGCGCGGTCTTGGCCTGGGTGCGCGAGCCGAGCACGATCACCTGTTGCAGCGGCTCGGTTTCCTGGGCTTGCGCTGGCGCGAAAGCGGCGATGATCGCGGCCGCCAACAGCGCGCGTTGTAGCGTTTGTTTCTTCATTGTTCTTGTCCCCTGAATGTTTGTTACGCCATCGAGTGCATCCGTGTGTCATTTGTACCGACAACCCATCATAACTAAACGTTATCGCTTGGCAAGCTTTAGTTATGCTGCATGGAAAACGTGGTCGCGCTGATACACTCGGCAATGTTGCTTGACAGGCAGGGGCGTGCGGGATAGGTGGCGTGGCCGCGCAGGCGGCCCGGGATCAGCGGCGCAGCGTCAGCATGCGCGCATACACGAAGCGCACGCCGAGGTGGATCGCGGCGCCGGCGCCGGCGAAAATGGCGGCCGCGATCGTCGGCAGGATCGCGCCGAAGCTCCAGGTCATGCCGAGCACGAAGCCGAGCACGTATTCGGCGCGGTATACCGGCAGGAACAGCGCCAGCACGAAGATGGCCAGCGCCATGTTGTCCGTGACCGAGGCATGGCCGGCGGTGAACAGCGCGGCCAGGGCGGCGCCGTAGAGCAGGGCACCGCCGAAGGCAAGCGTCATGCGCGCGGTGGCGGCCGGATCGGCCTGGCGGCGGCGTTCGATGCGTCCGAGCAGGAACCAGGCAAGCAGGGGCAGGCTCAGGAGGCCCCACCAGTTCGACAGCGCCGGCAGCCCCGGGTCGGCCAGCAGGTGGTGCGCGGGGACGCCGCCGTTGACATGCTGCCAGGCCAGCAGCAGCGCCATGACCATGGCGATCGACATCGTGACGTTGGTACGCATGGCGGCTCCCGGTTGACGTATCGCGACCATTCTCCGGGTTATTGATTATTTTTCAATCAAAATCGGATATGCATGTCCGGCAGGTGCGCCTGACTGGCAGCATTGCCAATGCGATATTTATTGTTTGCTCTTGTGCAAATGTCTGGGTAGGATGGTCATTCTCACAACGCCGGAGTTGCCGATGTCTCGAATCAGAACGCTGCTGTCCGCCTTGTCCTTGTTGCTGCCCCTCGCTGCGTCGGCTGCCTGCGACGATCCGGCCAAGCCGATCGACGAGCAGGGTTTTGTTGCCATCAACGGCATCGAGCAATGGGTCACGATCAAGGGCCAGCGCTGCGGCAATCCTGTGGTGCTGATGGTACATGGCGGTCCCGGCAACCCGCTCACCCCCTTGGCCCACAACATCTTCGCTACCTGGGAAAAGGATTTCACCATGGTGCATTGGGACCAGCGCGGCACCGGCATGACCTGGGGCCGCAACCGCCCCGCTGAAGACGAAGCCCTGACGATGGAAGTCTTGACCGCCGACGGCCTGGCGGTGGCCGACTACGCCGCGCGCCATCTCGGCAAGCGCAAGTTGCTGTTGTGGGGCAGTTCCTGGGGTTCGATGCTGGGTATCCAGATGGCGCATGCCAAGCCGGCGCTGTTCGACGCCTACATCGGCGCGGTGCAGGTGATCTCGTACAAGGAAAACCAGGCGGCGATGTACGACAAGCTGCTTCGGTTGGCGCGCGCCGCCAAGGACAAGGACGCCATCGACAAGCTCGAAGCGCTCGGCACGCCGCCCTGGACGAATCCGCGCGCCTTCGGCATCGCCCGCCGCATCGACCGCAAGTACGAGGCGCTGGTGACCGATCCGGCGCCCACCCCGTGGTGGAAGCCCGCAGCCCTGTATACGACGCCGAAGTACGACGCCGACTACGAAGCCGGCGAGGATTATTCCTTCCTGCAGTTCGTCGGCCTGAAGGGGGACGGCATGTTCTCGCGCTTCGACTTGTACCGGATGGGCACGCGTTTCGAACTGCCCGTGTATTTCGTCATGGGCCAGGAAGACATCTTGTCGCCGCCCGAGGTGGCGCGGCGCTACTTCGACCACATCGAGGCGCCGCACAAGCGCTTTGTCGTGGTGCCGCGTGCCGGCCACGATCCGAACGAGGCGATGGTCGCGGCCCAACTCCAGGTGTTGCGCGAAGCGGCGCAGCAAGCGCATTGATGCGGCCCAGGTAGAACAGAGCGGGCAAGCCCGCTCTGTTCAGTCGGTCGCGTCATGTGCTCAAGCTTTGCCGTTGCGTTTGCGCGCCGCCATGCCGGCGCCCAGCATCGCGATACCGAACAGGGCCAGCGAGCCTGGCTCCGGCACTTCGCCTTCGGTTTCGTTCAGCTTGAACTGGCCATTGCCGCCGATGAAGAAGTACTGGCCCGGTGCATTGGCGTAGGTGGTGCCGTTGCAACCCGCACCCGTGAATCCGCCGAACTGGCAAGCGACTTCATTGACGAGGGTAGTGGTCGGATTGGCGATGGCGTTTGCATTCGTGAAGGCAAAGCCGAGGACGGATTCTCCCGACAGATCGTCGCCGTTCCCCCTGAAGAAATAGCCTTCTTCCAGAGCGCCTGCGGCAGCCTGGGCCCAGACGCTGACCTGGCCATTCCCGGTCGGATTGCCGCTGGCATCGACCGTGCCGCCGCCACCGGCCAGCACATTGAAGGTGCCGATCAGGTTACCCAGGTTGGCGCCATAAATGCCTTCGGTGGTGCCGTACTGGTTGTTCGTGGGATTCTGGTACATCCGGATGGTGCCGCCGGTGAAACTGAAGTCGCCGTTGAAGGTACCGGTGCCGACACCCTCGAAGACGGCGGAGATGTTCCCGCCCTGGAAGTTCACCGGGAACAGCAGGCCGTTCGAGTCGGCCTGGGTAATGTTGAACACGGCATATTCACGGAAGGTAAAGCTCTTATCGCCCCTGGAATTGAGCCAGATGAAGGCGTTGCCGTTCACATCCAGGTACTCGTTGATTTCCTGGCCGCTCTCGTAGCCGCCGCCGTTCGGATTGAATACCCAATCGTTCAACACCGTCTGCGCCTGGGCCGCGCCCATCGATACCGCCAATGCTGTGCCCCAGGCCAGTTTCTTCAGAAGTTTCATGATCGCATCCTTGTCATGGTTGAGCGGCGCCATCACCGCTCAGGGAGACAAGCAAGCAACGTACCCGTGTATTGACATCCTTGTAAATCAGGGACTTGCATGCGAATTTATTAACTGCAATTCCTCAAATGTAAAAAATTCCGATCTCAGCAGTAACGAATATTACTGTTGAGATAACTCTGCAGTTCAGCGCCGGCAGGCCGGCCAGGGCCGCATCCGCGCGCAGGCGGATCGACGAAACGAAAAAAGGGCCGGCCCCTTGCGGGAACCGGCCCTTTCATGCAAGCCCGCTTGCGCGGGCCCGGGATTACGCAGCCAGCAGCTGGCGCAGCACGAACGGCAGGATGCCGCCATGCTTGTAGTAGTCGACTTCGATCGGGGTATCGATACGCAGCAGCACTTGCACTTCCTGCGATTCGCCGTTCTCGCGGTGGATCACCAGGGTCGCCTGTTGCTGTGGCTTGATCTCGCCTTCCAGGCCCTTCAGGTCGTAGGTTTCCTTGCCGGTGATGCCCAGGGTCTCGACGCTGTCGTTGCCGATGAATTGCAGCGGTAGCACGCCCATGCCCACCAGGTTCGAGCGGT
>DAMABW010000343.1:0-636 GCA_031999925.1 Massilia sp.
GTCCGAGGGCCGTCCAGGGTGACAGCGGATTGCGACGAGCCGCACAAAAGGCGGGATGACCTGCAAAAGAACGACGCCGAACGTCCGACAACACGACCGTATCTGCATGCTTTTCTCCTTCCCTCCGCTAGACCTGCGCGATAAGCGGCCACGGCGGCGCCGCGCGGAAGGAATGTCGATGCAGGGAATGATTGCCACGGTATTGGGCGGGCTGGCCTCCAGCCACCGGGCGCGGCGGCGTGCGCGCAACCTGCGGGCGGGCGGGCGCACGGTGCAGGGCCGCGCTGCTGCCGTCGAGGTAAGCGGACAGGCACGTCCGCATGCCGGCCCCGGACTCTGGCTCGGCGTCGGCGCGCTGGCGCTGGCTATCGGCGGCGGCATCCTGATTGCCCACCACGCGCGTACGCTGGCCGCAGCCGCCGGCGGGAACGGTGCAAGCTCGGGCCTGGTGCGCGAGCTCGACGCCTTCCAGCCGGCGCTGCCCGGCCTGGCATTCAGCGTGCCGGCCCAGCCCGGCGTCAGCCTGAATCCGCATGGCGACGGCGCACTGCTGGTGGTCTCCGGCATGCGCGCCGAGCGCCCTGTGGTGATCGATTTGTGCGAGCAGATGCTGGACAGGGTCAGCGGCCGCATCTC
>DAMABW010000343.1:646-5305 GCA_031999925.1 Massilia sp.
CGCATCTCGCCGGTGCGCGTCGGCTACCCGTTTGCCGACGTCGCGCGCTGGGCCGCCCGAAATGAAACCGCCGCCAGCCCGGTCACCCTGCGCAACGTCGTGCTTGCGGGGCAGGCCATGCCCCAGCTCGACATCGCCGGCAGCGCAAGGCGCGGCGCGCCGCTGCGCGTCAGCTGGAGCGGCACCCCGGCCGCGCGCTGGATCGGCGACGCCAGCAGCGGTGCGATCGCGAAAGGCGGCGACGCGCTGCTGGGTCGCCAGGGTTGGCTGGTGTGGGGCGATACGGGCGCGCTACGCGTGATGCGGCGTGCCAGCGCGGCCTGTCCGGCGGCGGGCGAGCTGGTGCTGCAGCGCTGGCAGCCGGCGGCGGGTGCTGCCCCGCAGGCGCAGGTAGCGGCTTTCCCGGTGCATGGCGCGATGCGCACGGCCACCCTGGCGCCGGGCGAATACCGCGTACCGCTTGCCGCTGCGCCGCGGCTGGAAGACGGCGCGCTGTTCGACAGCCTGTATGCACATGGTTTCATCCGCTTGTCCGAGTCCGGCCTGGTCGAGGTGGCGCCGCGCGACCTGGCTCGCTGGCGTGCCGCCGATCCGGAGCAGCGCAGCGCCGACTTGCGTAGCTGGGATGGCGTCCAGCTCGATGCGGCCGGGCTGAAACTGCTCGAACGTTTGCACTACCGCGCGGATGGCGCCTACGTGCTGGAACAGGTCCGCGTCTTCAATAGCGAGCGCCGCCTGCTGGCCTGGCGCCTGCGCCCGAATGCGCCCGGTGGCGCCTGGCAGGCCAGCGCCGGGCCGGTGGCAGTGAGTGCCAGCAGCGCGATGCCGCTGGGCGCCGCGCGTTTGTTCGACCGCTTGCCGCAGGGCTGGGCGTCGTGGAGCCGGATTGCCGACTGGCCGGCGAACGCCAATATTGCCCGGCTCACGCTGGCGCTCCCGCGTCCGGCCCAGGGTGGCGAGCGCATCGAGGTGATGCTCGCCGGGCGCATCGGGCGCATCGAGGGCGCGCAACCCGTCGATACGCACGCCGTTTGCGGCGGACGTGCCTGTACCCGGCCCGACGACGTGCGCGAATTGGCGCTGGCGCTGCTACCCGGCGCGCGCCAGGTGGTGCTGGAAGCGGCGCCGCTCGACATGGCCACGCTCGGGACCGGCGGCGACGCCGCTTATCGTCATCTGGTGCTGAACGGACGCGCATTGCGCTGGCAGCCGCTGCCCGATGCCGGGCGCGTGGGTGCGCCGGCCGCCGCGCCGGTGATGCTGGCCGACCGCCAGGGCAAGCCGCTGTGGCAGGGCGGACGCCCGCTCGACGCGGCAAGTGCTGCCGGCCTCGCGACGCTGCTCGGCGTGCGCGAGGGCCATGCGAACAGCATCGCCGGCATGCTGGGCCGCTTGCCGGCGCCGAACGGCCGGCCGCACCAGGCCACGCTGACTCTCGACCTGGCGCTGCAGTCCGCAGCCCAGGGCGCACTCGACTGCATCGGCCTGCGCCGCGGGCAGTGGGATGGCGCGCACTGCAGCGGCGGCGTGGCGCCGCCAGGCGGGCGCCAGGCCGGGCTGGTGCTGCTCGACACCGGCAGCGGCGACATCCTGGCCGCCGCCAGTGCGCGTGCGGACGCCGCAGTTGTCGACGCCCCGTGGAACGAACTGCGCGACTTCGACCGTGTCGACCCGGCGCGCAGCCCGCTGCGTCAGGCGGCCCTGCAGCACGACGGCGGCGCCGAGCGCAGCCCGGGCTCGACCTACAAGATCGTCAGCGCGCTCGGACTGGAGTTGGCGGCGCAATCGAATCCGCGCCTGGACGCGCTGCTCGACGGCATGCCGCTGTCCGCCATCAACGCCACGGCGGCAAGCGGCGGCTATGCCTTCCGTACCGATGCCGCGACCTACCCGCTGCACAGCGCCGCCTACATCACCAACTTCCGCGACCAGCATCTCGACCGCCGCGCCCAGGACGGCAAGCTCGGCCTGTCGCAGGCGCTGACCTATAGCCTGAACACCTGGTTCGCCTGGACCGCCGAACTGGGCGACCGCAGTTTGCTCGGCAAGCCGCAGGGCGGGGCACCGAGCCTGCGTGCGCTGGATGACGGCGCCCTCGATGCGGTGCGTCCGAGCGTCGCCATGGCGCGCCGGCTCGGCTTCGAACAACCGCTGCGGCTGGATGGCGGCCTGCTGCCGGGCGATTACGGCTGGCGCAACTGGGACGCGCTGCAAGCCAGCATCGCCGCCAGCGACCCGGTCGGCTCGCGCCACGAACTGCGCCAGATGGCGATCGGCCTGCGCATGCAGGCCACGCCGCTGCACATGGCGCTGGCCGCCGGGGCGGTCGGCGAAGGACGCGCCATCCACCCGCGCCTGCTGCTGGCGCTGGACGGGAAGGCGGCGCAGCAACAGACCGGCGACAAGCTCGGCGTACGCCTGGACCGCATCCGCGCCGGCCTGCGCGGCGTGGTGGCCCACGGCACGGCGGCGGGCGCCTTCCGCGGCGCCGAGTTCGACGGCCTGCGCGCCGGCCTGTACGGCAAGACCGGCACGGCGCCGGTTGGCGAGGGCGACCAGGCCACAGTCTGGTTCACCGGCTGGCTGGAGCCGGGCAGCATTCCCGGACAAGACCGGCGCCTTGCGTTTGCCGTCTTTGTCAGCCGCTCCGGGGAAACGGGCGGCGCGCACGCCGCGCCGGTGGTCGCAGGCTTGCTGCGCTCGATGCTGGCGCAAAAGGCTGAACAGAAGGGCAAGTAGCGCTCTCCAGCGCGCCTTGAATCCATGTTTGTGTGGCATGATTTACAAAGTTCGTTATCTGGCGGACACGTTACACAGACAAGAGGAAGGTATGCGTTTGCCGGGAACCCGATACCAGGAACCGGGTTGGGAGCAGGTGAGGAAGCTGCTGGGCGCTTGTTCGCTCGATGCCTTTGCGCGCGTCGATCCGAGCGAGCTGCTGGCGCCGGCGCCCGGCGAGGAAGCGCTGGCACTGTATGTCGACCTGCTGGCGGAGTCGCTGCACGCGGCCAGCCGTACGGCACGTGCACAGGCGAGCGGCAACAGCTATGGCGAGACCGTCGGCGAGCTGGCCCTGTCGCTGGCCTACGAACTGGCAGCGCGGCCAGGCGACTGGGAAGCCTTTCGCACCGCCCTCGGCGCCGAGCATGCACGCGCACCGGCGTTCTGGCGCCAGCCCGGGGGCGAAGCGCTGCTGCGCAAGAAGGTCAACGACATGTTCGCCGTCCTGCGCGACAAGGTCGATGCCGACAACTACCAGGTCGCCTGCGGCCGCCCCTGCAGCCCGAACCGCATCTACGCCTACCGCATGCTCGACACCGCCTATGGCGAGATAGCCCGCCTGTTCGCCGGCTGGCGCGAGCACACGGCGCAGGTCGGCGCGATCCTCGGGCGTCCGGTCGAGTTCTCGGTGCCGATCGAAGTGCGCCAGTTGCAGACGGTCGGTGGCTGCCGCCCCGAGTGGATCATGCGTTGGAGCGAAACCCTGGAACGCTTCTCCGGCTCGCCCGGACCGCTGCACACGAGATCGAAGCGTTTCGAGAGCCTGAAGAACAGCCCGGCGAAGATCGCCGAGATGCTGGCCGAGATCGGCGAATACGAGGCCATCTCCAGCAACCGCGACCGGGACTGGCTGCACGACCAGGACACGGCCGGCGCCTGGATCGAGGATTACTGGCGCGTGCTGGACGCTTCGCAGGACGCCACGACACCGGGGCCGGACCTGATCCTGGAAGCGCGCGAGGATGAACTGGATGCGTGCGCACCCGATGCGCCGCCGCAAGCGTCGGCGCCCGACGACGACCCGGCGGAAAGCGGGCGCGCCGAGTCGGTTTCACTTCCCCCCGGCTTTCTGTCTGCGGCACGCGCGGCGCAAGACGCGGGCAGTTGGACCGGCCGCCTGCTGGCGCAGGATTCGCTGCCGGTGCGGCTGGCCGTGTACCTGAAGCTGCTGGGCGGCGAGGACGATACCTATCCCGACGCCTGGCGCGACCCCGCCACCGGCGCGCTGCCGACCATGCAGCAACTGGCGGCGCTGGACGGCGTTTCGCTGCCGACGCTGCGCAAACGGCGCGACGCGGCCATCGCCAGGCTGGAAGCGGCACCACGAACGGGAGGATGAGAATGACGACGAGCGAAATCGACCGCAAGCTGCAGGAACGCCTATTGTTGACGCGGCGTGTACAAGGCGACCGCCTGATGCTGGCCGATGCCGTGCTGCTGGCGGCGCTGGATGGCAGCCGCCCGTTGACGCAGGGCGAACGCGCGGCGCTGGAAGGTTCGCCGCTGACCGTGCGCCGCCTGCGCACCCTGGCGCTGGCGCGCAAAGGTGCGCAGGCCGCGAACGACGACGATTGGCGCGGCAGCCACGGCATGCTGCGCGCGGCCGACAGCGGCGCCGCGCTCGGCCAACTGGCTACCGACGACGGCTACTGGCGCCTGCATTTCGTGGCGGGCAGGGTGATCCTGCAACTGTCGCCCGATGCCCCGTTTGCCGCGCGCCTGTTGCGCGAAGCGGCGCTGCTGCGCGTGCTCGATGGCGCCGGTGCCGAAGTGCTGCAGGGACGCCTCGACCCGGATGGCGAGTGCGAATGCGCCTGGCCGTTCGCGGACGCACCGGGCGCGCACTTCCAGCAGCATGGCGCGGCCTTCAGCGTACTG
>DAMABW010000344.1:0-3226 GCA_031999925.1 Massilia sp.
TGCCCTGTTTGTCGAGGATCTTCCAGTCGAGCGCGCTTCGCCGCCGACCACCCACAGGCCCATGCGGTGATGCGATTCCAGGCTGGGATTGTTGCCTGGGGTCCAGTCCGAACCGGCCAGCGGCCGCCCGAGGCGCAAGGGCGTGGTCCCGACAGCCACAACGGGGCCATCGGCCACCGCTGAGTCGAGCACGATCCTGTGCACCAGGCCGGCGGGCACCGGTCTATTTCCATCGAAGGCGAGGCACAGGAACGCTACCACGCCCTGGCCGCTGCCGAGACGCCGGATTTCCGTGGCGTCGTCGCCGATGGTGACCTGGCGCAGGCGCGCGCGCAGCGCCTCGTCCGCCAGCGTGGCAAGCGGGGCCGCCTCCGGACGGCCGGCGTCGCGCACCTCGATGCCGCGCAGCGTCACGGCCCCGGTCGCGAAGTTTTGCAGGTGCAGTTCGTAGAGCAGGTAATTGCGTCCCGCACTCGGCAACACGGTGGGCGCGAGCGGCGCGCGCACCTGCAGCTGGACCGGCGGAAAAGGAGGAGGGAGCGCGGGCGTATGCTGCGCCGAAGTGGCGGCGCCTGCTGCCTGGCATCCCGGCGGGAGCGCCGGCCCGGTTTCGGCCTGTGCGGTTGGAGCAATAAGCAGTCCCGCGTTCAGGAGCGCGGCGGCAAGGCGGGCAGGGCGGCTGGAAGAAGGCGTGGGCATCGATGCGTCGCAAGTCGAAAAGGAAGCCGTATCCTAGCCTCTAGATGCTTGACAGAAATGTCAGCCATGCATGAATATCTGCCAACATGAACCATCCCCTCCCGTCCGGCGCCGACAATGTCGCTGCCAATGCCGCCACCATCGACATCTGGCTCCTGGTCTTCCCCGGCTTCCTGCTGCTCGATGCCACCGGCCCGGCCCAGGTCTTTTCCAGCGCCAACGACGAGGCACGCGATGCCGGACTGGCGCCGCCGTACCGCATCCGCGTGGTCGCGGCCGGGGGCGGCGCGGTCGCATCCTCTTCAGGCCTGAGCCTGCTGGCCGAGCCCTTGCCTCCCGCCGGCCTGCACGGCGCGACCCTGATCGTCTCGGGCGGGCGCGTGGCCGCCTTGCCGTCTGCCGCCGAGCCGGCCGGCCGCGCCACCCTGGCCTGGGTGGCGCAGGCCGGCGCGGCGGCGGCGCGTTGCTGCGCGGTGTGCACCGGCAGTTTCGTGCTGGCGCGCGCTGGATTATTGGCGGGCCGCCGCGCGGTCACGCACTGGGCCGACGTCGACGCCCTGCGCGCCGAGCACCCGGCGCTCGATGTGCTGGACGACGCGCTGCACGTCAAGGATGGCAAGTTCCGCACCTCGGCCGGCATCAGCGCCGGCATGGACCTGGCGCTCAGCCTGGTCGAGGAAGACCTGGGGCGCCCGGCCGCGCTGGCGGTGGCCAAGCGCATGGTCCTGTTCCTGAAACGTCCGGGCGGGCAGCGCCAGTTCAGCTCGGAGCTGCTGGCGCAGTCGCCTGCACCGGGCGTCAGCGCCCAGTTGACCGCCTGGCTTCGCCCGCGCCTGGCTCAGCAGATCGACATTGGCCAGATGGCAAGCGCCTGTGCGTTGTCGGAGCGTTCGCTGTATCGCAAGCTGGGGGCGGAAGTCGGCCTGACGCCGGCGCAACTGCTGGCGCGGTTGCGGCTGGAGCGCGCCTGCCTGCTGCTGGAGCAGCCGGGCAGCCTGGTCAAGCAGGTGGCGCACCAGAGCGGCTACGGCAACGAATACAACCTGCGGCGCGCCTTTGCGGCGGAACTCGGGGTGCTGCCCAGCGAATACCAGGCGCGCTTCGGGTAGGCAGTGCTTGCCTGGCAGGTGTCAGAAGTAGACGGTCCAGGCGGCGCCCGGCGACTGCGGGCTTGGCTGGACGGCCGCGTCGATGCGGCCGAGGCGGTAGGGGCTGTCGTGCGAGCACGAGACGTTCGGTGCCCCGGCCTGGGCGCTGACGGTGCAGGCTTCGGTGAGGACGAAGCTGACCTGCATGGACGCGTTCGCCGTACCTGCCTGCGCGGGAAGCGCGAGCAGGGCCAGTAACAGGGCGCCAGGGATCAGGGAACGGCTCATGGGATGTGATGTGCTTGTTTCGCTTGCTACGGATATTGCTCTAAACCAATTACACAACGATGATACACGAAATTTGCTGCGTCATGGTTGCAGGCAAAGAATAGGGCGACGTTGGGCGATTTTGGTATCGTTTTTATCGAATTTAGCCGTTCCAGGCAAATTTCGTTTGCATCAAGCCAACAGCGCCGCCACCGCGGTCTGCAAGTCGCGCGGGGCGAAGGGCTTGGCCATGTAGTCGTCGGCACCGGCCGCCTTGCCGGCGGCGATGTCGGCTTCCTGCACGAACGCCGACAGCAGCAGGATGCGGATGTCGCGCGTCGCCGGGTCGGCCTTCAGCGCGCGGCAGATTTCCAGGCCGTTTTCATGGCCGAGCGAGACGTCGAGCACGATCACGCGCGGGCGCTCGGTGCCGATGCGCTCCATCATTTCCGCGCTGGAGCCGGCCACGGCCACCTTGCCCACGGTTTGCAGGGTCAGGCGGATCAGGAGGCGCAGTTCGGGCTGGTCGTCGACGACAAGGATAGCTTCAGGCATGGGGAAGTTCGGCCGCAGCCGGCAGGGTAATGGTGATGTCGGTACCGCGGCCCAGGGTCGAATCGACCTCGATGCTGCCGTTGTGCAGGGCGACGGTCTCGCGGAAGATGGCCAGCCCCAGGCCGGTGCTGTCCGGGTTGGCGCCGGGTTGGGCGCGCCAGAAGGCTTCGAACATGTTGGCTTGCTGGTCCGGGCTCATGCCGATGCCGGCGTCGCTGACGCGCAGCAGCACGGTGCCGACGGCGCCGTCCGGGCCGCGCCAGGCGCGTACCGTGATCGGGCTGTCCGGCGCCGAATAGACGATGCTGTTGTCCAGCACGTGGACCAGCGCCGCGCACAACTTGTGGGCGTCGGCCGCAACCGGCGGCAGGCCGGCGCCGATGTCAAACGCGATGCGCGCGTTCTGGCCGCGGTGCTCGACCGTCTTCAGCGCCTGCGCCACGATCGTCTCGATGCGCTGCGGCCCCAGTTGCAGCGCTGCCGGGCCGCCGGCTTCCAGGCGCGCCAGTTCCAGCACCTGGGTGACCAGGGCCGACAGGTGGGTGGCCTGGCGGTGCACGATGTCGAGCAGTTCGCGTGCGGTGGCGGCGTCGAAATCGCGCTTCAGCAGTAGATCG
>DAMABW010000344.1:3236-5267 GCA_031999925.1 Massilia sp.
CCGAGGATGCTGGCCAGCGGCGTGCGCAGTTCATGCGAGGCCATCTTGAAGAAGGTGCCGCGCCGTTCGCCGGCCGCGCGCAGGCGGCGCGCCTTTTCGAGCTGGGCGGCGTTGTCGCGCGCGATCGCGGCGTAGCGCCGGTAGCCGCCCAGGTGCATCACGCTGGTCGAGATCTCGAGCGGGAAGGTGTGCCCGTCCACGCGCCGGCCGGTGCCTTCGCGCGTGGACACCTGGCCTTCGGGCAGGCAGCGCACCAGGTCGGGCACGGCTTCCACCAGCAGCCATTGCAGGTTGCGGCCCACCAGTTGGGCGGCCGTGGCGCCGAACATGCGCTCGGCCGCCGGGTTCACCGACAGCACGTTGGCCGACTCGTCGAGCATCAGCACGCTTTCCGGCAGGTGGTTCAGCAGGGCGCGCAGCCAGACTTCGCTGTCGCGCTGCTGGCGCAGGGCGCGCCGCAGGGTGTCGGCCGCGAACTCGGCCGCCACCAGCGCCGCCAGGTCGCGCAGCAGCATGCGCTGCTCCTCGCTGAAGCTGCGAGGCGCCCGGTCGACCAGGCACAGGGTGCCGACCCGGCTGCCATCGGCGGCGGGCACCGGCAGGCTGGCGCAGAAGCGCACCGCGTGCGGGCCAGTGACCAGGGGATTGTCGGCGAAGCGCCAGTCGGCGCTCGCGTCCTCGACCACGAAGACATCGTCCTGCAGCACCGCGTGGGCGCAGAACGAGACCTGGCGCGGCACTTCCCGCTCGTCGACGCCGATGCGCGACTTGAACCATGCGCGCTCGGCGTCGAGCAGGGTGACCATCGCCATCGGCACCTCGAACAGGCGCGCGGCCAGGCGCACGACGCGGTCGAAGCGCTCTTCGGGAACGGTATCGAGCAGCTGCAAATCGAGCAGGACCTGCAGGCGGCATTCTTCGTCTGGCGGCAGTGACGGTTCGAGCATGGCGGTGGGCTAGGTCCGATTGGCGTCAGGCCGCGCCTGCCCGCACATCCAGCGCATTTTCCACGGCAGCGCGCAGTTGGGCAAACGGCACCGGCTTCGGGAACACCGGAATGTCGGCGGGCAGGCCCATCGAGGCGATCGTCGCGCGGTCCAGGCCGCTGACGACGATGATCGCCATCTGGCCGTAGCCGGCGTCGCCGCGCAGGGTGCGGATCATGCGGAAACCGTCCATGCCCGGCATGCTCAGGTCGCTCACCAGCAGGTCGGGGCGCTGTTCGCCGATGCGGATCAGGGCCTCGAAGCCGTCGTGCGCCTTGACCACGTCGAGCGGCAGGTTCCAGCCCTGCAGTTCCAGTTCGTACAGGCGCAGCAGGGTGCGGTCGTCGTCGACCAGCAGCACCTTCTTGCGGCTCGGTTTCTCGGGCGCGCTTGGCGTGGCAAGCACCGGCGCGGCCGGCGCGGTCGCCTCGTGGCGCTCGTTGACCAGCTTGTTGACCGAAGCCATGGTGATGCGGCGGTGGCCGCCGGCGGTCTTCCAGGCTTGCAGGGTGCCGTTCTCGACCCACAGCTGGACCGTGCGGTGCGATACGCCCAGCAGGCGTGCTGCGTCTTTGGTGGAACAGAACTCGGCGGCGTTATAGGCCGGGTCGCGGACTTCTTCTTCAGGTTTCAACATAAATAAGGATTCTTGTGGCCGCCGGGGCTTCTGTCAAAAGCCGCCGCGGCCATGTTGCGGCGCGTGGCCCTCGGGCGCAAACGCGTAGAACATCATGCTACCACTACCGGCCAAACAGCTGCCTCGGCGGTGGTCGGCTTGCGTGCGGGGATAGGGAACAGCAGGGACCGGAATCACGGCGCCGCCCCGATGCCGTCGATGACGGCAACCAGGGCGCGCAAATCCACCGGTTTGACGAAATGGTGGTCGAAGCCGGCGCTGCGCGAGAGCACGCGGTCGTGCGCCTGGCCATAGCCGGTCAGCGCCAGGTAGAGCGCCGGACGGCCGTCCTGCAGTGCGCGCAGGCGCCGCACCAGTTCGTAGCCGTCGATGTCGGGCAGGCCGATGTCCAGCACGAACACCTGCGGC
>DAMABW010000345.1:0-5264 GCA_031999925.1 Massilia sp.
GGCTTGTTGATCTGGGTCGGGTCGGCCTTGTCCGGGTAGCCGGCCGTTTTCAGGGCGCCGGTGATTTCCTTCTTCAGCGCGTCTTCCTTGGCCTTGCTGTCGGCGTCGAAGTTCAGGCCGTCGGCGGTCATGTTGGCGTTAAACGACTGGAACACCTTGTCGCCGACCTTGACAGTGGCCACGGTGCCTGCCGGCGCCTCGACGGTGGTGTAGTTCACCGAGGCGTTGGTCAGCATGCGGGTGGCGATGTCGCAGGAAGCGGGGAACTTGCGGGTGCCGCTCGGATCGACCTGGAAGTTGCACGATGCCGGATCGGCGACGACGACGACCGGCGAGGTGTTGATGGCGTTTTCCAGGGCCGGGTTGCCGTAGTGGGTGATGGCCTTGAAGATCGGGAAGTAGGTGGCCGCGGCGATGATGCAGCCGCCGAGGATGATCCACTTGCGGCCGATTTTATCGGACAGCGCGCCGAAGACGATGAAGAACGGGGTGGCCAGCAGCAGGGCGATGGCGATCAGGATGTTGGCGGTCGGGCCGTCGATCTTCAGGGTCTGGGTCAGGAAGAACAGGGCGTAGAACTGGCCGGTGTACCAGACCACGGCCTGGCCCATCGTCAGGCCGACCAGGGCCAGGATGACGATCTTCGCGTTTTTCCATTGCAGGAAGGCTTCCGACAGCGGACGCTTCGAGGTCTTGCCCTCGGCCTTCATCTTGGCGAATGCCGGCGACTCGTTCATCGACATCCGGATCCAGACGGAGATGCCCAGCAGCAGGACGGAGAGCAGGAAGGGAATGCGCCAGCCCCAGGCCAGGAACTCTTCTTCGCCGACGGCGGTACGGGTGCCGAGGATGACCAGCAGCGACAGGAACAGGCCCATGGTCGCGGTGGTCTGGATCCAGGCGGTAAAGGCGCCGCGCTTGCCTTCGGGAGCGTGCTCGGCGACATAGGTGGCCGCGCCGCCGTATTCGCCGCCCAGCGCCAGGCCTTGCAGGATGCGCAGGGTGACCAGGATGATCGGCGCCGCGATGCCGATCGAGGCGTGGCCCGGCAGCAGGCCGACGAGGAAGGTCGAGCCGCCCATGATGAGGATGGTGACCAGGAAGGTGTACTTGCGGCCGATCATGTCGCCGAGGCGGCCGAACACGAGCGCGCCGAACGGACGCACGATGAAGCCGGCGGCGAAGGTAAGCAGGGCGAAGATGAACGAGGTGGTCGGGTCGCCCAGGAAGAACTGCTTGCCGATGATGGCGGCGAGCGAACCGTAGAGGTAGAAGTCATACCATTCGAAAACGGTGCCGAGGGAGGACGCAAAGATCACCTTGCGTTCTTCCTTGGTCATCGCGCTGGAGGTGGGCGCTGCCTTGCCTCCTGCGGTCATGCCGGGTGTGATAGCCATGTTGTGTGTCTCCGTGTAGTAATTAAGTCTGTGACTAGCCGATACATCGTCAGCTGAAACGGAGTGTGGACCGTTAAACTTACGTCATGCTTGCTTCAAACTTACTGCAAACTTACTAAAGCTTGGCGACAGGCATTGACGAGACCGCTGTTCGTTCGAGTCGCCGGCGTGGCATCCGTTTTATACAAGCGTTCGACAGCGTCCCCGGCCGCAAAAATCCCCCTTGCATATGATGAGCCGCAAGCCTTCAGATTTACGAACGACCGTACTTATCTGTGCTATTCTGGTTTGATCGAATACCAACAACCAGGGAGACCAGAATGCAAGACGCCGTCATCGTTTCGACCGCCCGCACCGGCTTGGCCAAGTCGTGGAAAGGGGCATTCAACATGACCCACGGAGCCAGCCTCGGCGGCCACGTGCTGGCCGCCGCCATCGAGCGCGCCGGCATCGAGCCGGGCGAAGTCGAGGACGTGATCATGGGCTGCGCCAATCCCGAAGGCGCCACCGGCGGCAACATCGCGCGCCAGATCGCGTTGCGCGCCGGTTGCCCGGTGACGGTGCCGGGCATGACCGTGAACCGCTTCTGCTCCTCGGGCCTGCAGACCATCGCCCTGGCGGCCCAGCGCGTGCTGGCCGGCGAAGGCGAGCTGTTTGCCGCCGGTGGCGTCGAGTCGATCTCCTGCGTGCAGCAGGAAATGAACACCCACATGCTGCGCGACCCGGCCCTGCGTGCGCAGAAGCCCGAAATCTACTGGTCGATGCTGCAGACCGCCGAAATGGTGGCCAAGCGCTACGGGGTCCCGAAGGAGCGCCAGGACATCTACGGCGTGCAGAGCCAGCTGCGCGCAGCGAGCGCCCAGCTCGAAGGCCGCTTCGACGCGGAGATCGTGCCGATGACGACCGTGATGGGCGTGGCCGACAAGGCGTCGGGCCGCCTGCTCACACGTGAAGTGACGATCGGCGCCGACGAGGGCATCCGCGCCGATACGACCCTGGAAGGCGTGAGCAAGATCCGCACCGCGCTGCCGGGCGGCGTGGTCACCGCCGGGAATGCCAGCCAGTTCTCGGACGGCGCCTCGGTCTCGATCGTGATGAGCCGGCGCATGGCCGAAGCCAAGGGCCTGGCGCCGCTGGGCGTGTTCCGCGGCTTCGCGGTGGCCGGCTGCGAGCCGGACGAGATGGGCATTGGCCCGGTGTATGCGGTGCCCAAGCTCTTGCAAAAGGCCGGCCTCAGCGTCGACGACATCGGCCTGTGGGAACTGAACGAAGCCTTTGCCGTGCAGGTGTTGTATTGCGCCGATACGCTCGGGATTCCGATGGACCGCCTGAACGTGAATGGCGGCGCGATCGCTGTCGGCCACCCGTATGGCGTGTCCGGCGCGCGCCTGGTCGGGCATGCGCTGATCGAAGGCAAGCGCCGTGGCGTGAAGTATGTCGTGGTGACGATGTGCATCGGCGGCGGCCAGGGCGCGGCAGGTCTGTTCGAGGTCCTGTGATACGTAAAACCTTGCGAACCCAGCAGAAAGATTCGAGAAACATATGATTCGACACATCGTGATGTGGAAACTGAAGGAAGAAGCCGAGGGCGCGGACCGCCTGAGCAATGCCCGCGAGATGAAGCGCCGCCTCGACGAATGCGCGGCCATCGTCCCGGGCATCCTGCAATTCGAGGTGGCGCTGGCCCAGCCCGGTCTGGAAGCGACCTACGACGTGGTCCTGAATTCGGCGTTCGAGAGCCGCGACGCCCTGGAAGCCTACGCCAGCCACCCGACGCACAAGGCGCTGATGCCGTTCTTCAAGGCGGTGCGCGACGAGCGCCAGTGCATGGATTACGAAGCCTGAACCGAGACCATTGATAACAGCCCTATAACAACGGAGACAGCATGCGCACTACCCAGGAACTCTTTTCATTGCAAGGCAAGACCGCGCTCGTGACCGGCGGCTCGCGCGGGCTCGGCCTGCAGATGGCCGAAGCGCTCGGCGAACAGGGCGCGCGCCTGGTCATTTCTTCGCGCAAGCAGGAAGAACTCGATATCGCCGTCGCCCACCTGGCGTCGAAAGGCATCGAGGCCTCGGCAATCGCGGCCGACCTGTCGGTTGAGGCGAATGTCCAGCCTTTCGTCGAGGAAGCGCTGCGCCGCCTCGGCCAGATCGATATCCTGATCAACAACGCCGGCGCCAGCTGGGGCGCCCCTGCCGAAGAGCATCCGCTCGACGCCTGGGACAAGGTCATGAACCTGAACGTGCGCAGCATCTTCCTGGTATCGCAGGCGGTGGGCAAGCTGTCGATGATCCCGCGCCGTTACGGCCGCATCGTGAACATTTCCTCGATCGCGGGTTTGGCCGGCAATCCGCCGGGCACCATGAGCACGATCGCCTACAACACCTCGAAGGGTGCGATCGTGAATTTCACGCGCGCGCTGGCTGGCGAATGGGGCCGCCACGGGATTACCGTGAACTCGATCGCGCCGGGCTTCTTCCCGTCTAAAATGACCAAGGGCGTGCTGGCGACCATCGGCGCCGACGTGCTGGCCAAGGATGCGCCGCTGGCGCGCCTGGGCGACGACGAGGACCTGAAGGGTGCGGTGGTGCTGTTCGCCTCCGACGCGAGCAAGCACATCACGGGCCAGATCCTGGCCATCGACGGCGGCGTGTCCGCGGTATAAGAACAGCGCAGGGGAAAACACATGAAGAATTTCAGCGGTAAAGTCGCCGTCATCACCGGCGCGGGCAGTGGACTGGGACGCGAATTCGCCGACACGGCGGCCAGCCTCGGCATGAAGCTGGTGCTGGCCGACATCCAGGCCGACGCGCTGGAAAAGGCGACCGACGAATTGCTGGCGCAGGGTGTCGAGGTGCTGGCCATGGTGTGCGACGTCAGCAAGGGTTCGCACGTCGAGGAACTGGCGGATGCGGCGGTTGCGCGTTTCCACGGCATCCATCTGGTGTTCAACAACGCCGGCGTCGGCTCGGGCGGCCTGATCTGGGAAAACAGCGCCGAGGACTGGGAATGGGTGCTGGGCGTGAACTTGTGGGGCGTGATCCACGGCGTGCGCGTGTTCGCCCGCGCGATGCTCGAATGCGCGAAGAAAGACCCGTCGTTCGAGGGACATATCGTGAATACGGCGTCGATGGCCGGGCTCCTGAATGCGCCGGCGATGGGTGTCTACAACGTGTCGAAGCATGCGGTGGTGTCGCTGTCGGAAACGCTGTACCACGATCTGCAGCTGGTCGGTGCGCCGATCGGCGCCTCGGTGCTGTGCCCGTACTTCGTGCCGACCGGGATCAGCCATTCGCACCGGAATCGGCCGGAAGAACTGAAGGCCGAGGGCGGGCCGACCAACAGCCAGATCGCGGCCCAGGCGCTGACGGTCAAGGCGGTGGAGTCGGGCAAGGTCTCGGCGCGCGATGTGTCGCGCATGACCTTCGATGCGATCCGCGACGGGCAGTTCTACATCTTCTCGCATCCGCACGCGCTGGGCGGCGTGGCCGAGCGCATGGATGCGATCGTGCATGCCAAGAATCCGCCCGATCCGTACGCGGCGACGCCGCACGTGCGCGAGATCCTGCGCGCGAAGCTGTAAGCGACGGGGGGCGGCAGTGACCGTCCCTTATTGCTGGCAGATGCCGGTGGCGCTGCCGGCCTAGCCGCAGCGGCCCGAGCAGCATTGGCCGTCGGTCGAGCATTCGTGGTTGCCGTGCAGGCAGGCGGGGCCGCCAGAGACGGTGGCGGCGGTTGGGCTGGAGCTGCCTGACTGGCTGGCGCTGGGAGGCGTGGTCTGGCAGGCGGCGAGCATCGCCGCGATCAGAATGGAAGGAAGCGTTCGCATGGCGACCTCCTGCGCCGAAATAGCTTAGACCCTG
>DAMABW010000346.1:0-5262 GCA_031999925.1 Massilia sp.
CACCTTGCTGTCGCCGGCATTCTCGTGCAGCACCTCGGCCACGGCGACCGCCTGGGCCACGATCAGCGCACCGACGACGAACAGGCTCCAGTACAGCACGAACCAGGCCCAGCCCGTGAGGAAGTGGCCGTAGCCGTTCATGTCCGAATACGGCGTGCGCGGCAGGCCGGCGATGTTGTACAGGTTATGGTCGAGGTGCATGACGCCGGCGACGACCTGCGACACCATCAGCAGGATCATCAGGCCGTAGCCGATGAACTTGTTGTTGGTGACCACTTGCAGCACGATGGCGATCAGCCCCATGAGGATGAAGGGAACGCCTGCGATCAGCATGCCCTGCACGTACAGTCCCAGTTCGACCGGCGCTCCGCCCCGGATCAGCTGGATCACGACCGCGGCCACGATGCCGGTGAGCAGGAAGGCCAGCACCACGCCGACCAGCGCCAGGCTCTTGGCCACCAGCGGCGCCCAGTTCGGCACCGGCATGGCATCGTTCACGTCGGCGATCTTCACCTGGCGTTCCTTGAAGATCAGCTCGCCCGCGTAGAAGGTGACGATGATCAGCAGCAGGAAGGTGAAGCTGCTGTTCAGCATCTCGACCATCAGGTGGGTCATCGGATAGACGTCGGTGCCGAAGATGCGGCCCAGCTGCGAGGTGCTGCCGACCAGGTTCGCCACTCCGAGCAGCAGCATGACCAGGAAGGGCACGCTCCGGAAGACGGCCACGGCGTCGAAGGCGAAGATGTGCCAGCACTGGGTCCAGCGCGTGGCGGACGTGAAGCGCGGCATGATGCGTGGCAGCGCCATGTGTGCGGCCACCGGTGCGGCCGGCGCCTGTGCCCTGGCCTTGCCGAACAGGCGCTTGCCGGTGCCCGCGCGCTGCGGCTTGAACAGCACCAGCGTCAGGCCGAACAGGACCAGCGCCACGCCGGCCCAGAGCACGCGGTTGGCCAGGATGTAGCCGCCGAAGCCGGGCAGCCCGGCATTCGCGTCGGCAGTCGAGAAGTAGCGCGTGGCACGCCCCAGTGCACGGATGCCGAAGGGATCGGTCAGCACCGCGATCCACTCGTTGTCGATGTTCGATGTGAAGCTGCCGGCCACGATCCACAACACGAAGAAGGCCAGCACGCCCACGTACACCATCAGGATCGAGCGCGTGGTCGCGGCCAGCAGCATCAGCAGCGCGCCGATGAAGAACAGGTTCGGCACCACGATCACGGCCAGCGACCACAGATAGGCGCCGCCGGCGAACGGGCCGACGCGCTCGGCGTCGACCCAGGGCATCAGCGGGCCGAGCATCATGCCGCACACGATGATCGCGAAGATGAACAGGCAGGCCACCAGGCCGGCGACGAAGCGCCCGCCCAGATAGTCGCGCTTTTTCATCGGCGTGGCGAACAGCATGTCGGAGATGCCGACTTCGCTGTCGCGCAGCACGGTGCCGGCGATGAAGATGGTGACCACGAACATCGAGATCAGGCTGAACACGCCAAGGAGCTGGGCAATGACCAGCGGCGCGTTGCGGTTGACGTTGCCGATCGCGCCGCCCACCTGGATCGCATCGGTGGTGGTGGCGCCGAAGGCCATTGCGCCGAACAGGAAGGCGCAGACCCAGAGCAAGGGCTGGCGCAGTTGGGTGCCCAGTTCGAACTTGAAGAATTCCCTGAACATGGCCGCTCCTCAGGCCGTGACGGCTGCATTGGCCGCCGTGTTGGCCGCCGGCGCGGCGTGCGCCCCGGCGGCGCGGCCGGCATTGCGGATCTGGAGGAAGTACACGTCTTCCAGGTCCGGCTCGACGCGGGTGAAGCCGTCGTCCGGCTGCGACTCGGCGTAGACGTTGATCTGGGGCCGGCCGGCCACCAGGCGCGTCGACAGCACATTCAAGCGTTCCTGGTATTCCGGCAGCGCTTCCTGGCTGACGGTGCGGCGCCAGACCCGGTTCTTCAGGGTGTCGATCGCGGCTTGCGGCTCGCCCTGCAACAGCACCGTGCCCCTGGCGATCATCGCCATGCGCGGGCACAGATCGGTCACGTCCTCGACGATGTGGGTCGAGAGGATGACGACCACCTGCTCGCCGATCTTGGCCAGCAGGTTCAGGAAGCGGTTGCGCTCGTCGGGGTCGAGGCCGGCGGTGGGCTCGTCGACGATCACCAGGCGCGGCGCGCCGAGCAGGGCCTGGGCGATGCCGAAGCGCTGGCGCATGCCGCCGGAATACGTGCCGAGGGCGCGCTTGCGTGCTTCCCACAGGTTGGTTTGCTGGAGCAGCGCCTCGACCGCCTCCTTGCGCTCGCCCTTGTGGGTCAGGCCCTTTAGCACGGCGAAGTGGTTCAGCAGCTTTTCAGCGCTGACCTTCGGATACACGCCGAAGTCCTGCGGCAGGTAGCCGAGCTGGCGCAGCAACCCCTCCTTGTCCTGCAAGACGTCGATGCCGTTGAAGTGGATGCTGCCGCTGTCGGGATCCTGGAGCGTGGCGATGGTGCGCATCAGCGAGGACTTGCCGGCGCCGTTCGGCCCGAGCAGCCCGAACATGCCGTTCGGGATCTCGAGGCTGACATCGTTGATGGCCTTGACGCCATTCGCATAGGTCTTGTTGAGCTGCTTGATCGATAACATCGGCTGTTTCTCCAGGTAGTTTGGTCGTTCGATGCCCCGCACCGCCGCGACGGAGGCGAGGGATTTTATTGTTATCGATAATGTATCTTTAATGAATTGCAATGTCTGGGGATTGTGACGAACTGCACAAAAGCGCGACTGAACGACAGGAATCGCGGAATATGCATCTCTTCCCTGCCCTCCGCCGGTCTTGCCAGACGCGCAAAATCTTTCTTGACGAAAAAGAAAAGAACTCCTAAAGTGATATCACTTTCAGATCACTCAGGAGACCCAGGATGCGCACCCAAGACATGGCTAGCCACAAGCGGCAGGAAACCCCGCTGGCGTCGATGAACGGTTACATGGCCTTTGCCGGCGCCCTGCTCGCGATCGCGGCCGGCGGCTTGCTGCTGCGCTCGGGGAGTGCGATCGGCATCCTGCTGGTGGTGCTGGGCGTGATCGTGCTTGCCGGGCTGTACATGCTGCAGCCGAACGAAAGCGCGGTACTGACGCTGTTCGGGCGCTATGTCGGCACCGACCGTAGCGAAGGCCTGCGCTGGGCCTTTCCGCTGTACCGCAAACACAAGCTGAGCGTGCGGGCGCGCAATCTGAACATCCCGACCCTGAAGGTCAACGACAAGCGCGGCAATCCGGTCGAGATCGCGGCCGCCGTGGTCTGGCGCGTGCGCGATACGGCGCAGGCGATGTTCGAGGTCGACAGCTACGAGCGTTACGTGGCGGTGCAGGCGGAAGCGGCGCTGCGCCACCTGGCCTCGCAATATGCCTACGACGAAGGCGAGGACCTGGCGGCGGGCGAGATGACCCTGCGCGGCGGCGCGGCCGAAGTGGCGTCGGCGCTGCGCGTCGAACTGACCGAGCGCTTCGAGGCGGCGGGTGTGGAAACGGTGGACGCCAAGCTGACCCACCTGGCGTATGCGCCGGAGATCGCGCAAGTCATGCTGCGCCGCCAGCAGGCGCAGGCCATCATCAGCGCACGCGCCCAGATCGTGCGCGGTGCGGTCGGCATGGTGGAAGAAGCCTTGCGGGGGCTGGCCGAGCGCGACATCGTGGAACTCGACACCGAGCGCAAGGCATCGATGGTCAGCAATCTGCTGGTGGTGCTGTGCTCGGATCGCGAAACCCAGCCGATCGTCAACACCGGCACCCTGTACCAATAAGGTAGCAAGCGGATGGCAAGTCCCGGAAAGAAGTCCTACCCGCTGCGCATCGATCCCGCCCTGTGGGAGCAGTTGCAGCGGCTGGCCGCCAACGACCTGCGCAGCGTGAACGCCGAAATCGAGTTCCTGCTGCGCGAGGCGCTGGCGCGACGCGGCATCCGCGTCACGCCGGCCGCGCCGCCAGACAACGACGACTGAGCACTGCCGCCATGAACGAACGCGGTGCTTAGAAGCGGACCTTGACGAAGGCCGATGGGCCGGTCAGCTTCAGATCGAGGTCGGCGGTGCGTTCGCCGTTGCGGTGCAGGTCGATCTTCTGGATGCCGTAGTCGGCGACCAGGCTGACGTTCTTCGCGAAGGTCCATTCGACGCCGGCGGCGCCGTTGTAGACCTTGCCCTCGACGTGGCCGCCGTTCTTCTTGATGCCGCCGACTTCGGCGTACAGGCGCACCTTGTCGTTGAGGGCATGGCGCCACGACAGTTCGACGGTCGGCGCCCAGACGTTGTCGCTGGCCGAGTCCGAGCCGCTCCAGCTGTAGTTTTCCACCGGCGCCGCGGCGCTCACGTTGGCCTCGGCCGAACCCGAGATCTTGGCGCGCAGGTAGGCGGCGCCGAGGCCGACGCCGAAGGCGGTCTTTTCCTTGCCGAACCAGTATTTGTAGGCCAGGCGCGCCATTTCCACGCGCAGCTTGGCATTTGCCGTGATGGTGCCGCTGACCGGACGGCCCTCGTATTCGGTGTCGCCGTCGACGGTGGCGCCGTAGCCTTTGCTGAAACGGAAGTAGTCGAAGGCCAGGCCATGGTTGTCGCCGAACAGCAATTCGGCTTTCACGCGCGGCAGGGTCTCGTCGTCGATCTTTTCGTCGGGTGTGTCGACGCGGCCGTAACGGGTGTCGCCGCCGAGGTGGATCTTCGGCTCGGCGTAAAACACGCCAGCCGACAGGCTCATGCGGTCGAGCGCGGACGATTGCTGGGCCTGGGCCATGCCGCTCGCAGCGGCGCCCAGCAGGATGGCGGCTTGCAAGGTCTTGACGGCGATCGTGTTCAGGGACGGGCGGGCAGCACGCGTGACGTGGCGGGACATAGGTTCTCCGATGAATAAAGTGTTGTTCAGAAATGCCCGCCAGACCATGTCTCGACGCGGCATACCTTTATTATCGCCAATGTCATAATAACAACGCGCACGATTGCTGACCGGGTGGTCAGTAGATCGCCGCCAGCCGGGTTCGTACCCGGGTCAGTCCTGCTCCGTGCTGTCCGGCCAGGGATATTCGTCGCCGGAGTCGGCCGCGTGCAGCGCGATACCGGGCCCGGCGATGTTGATGTAGAGCTGACGGTCGTACACGTAGAACAGCCAGGGCAAGCCCTGCCCGTCGTCCTGGTTGGTAAGCGCGCCGACATGGCCGCGCGAGGAACTCAGGGTCGCCAGCCACTGGGCCAGATGGAAGTGGTACTCGATGAATTCATCCATCTTCAGGTTCGGACAAACGAA
>DAMABW010000347.1:0-5222 GCA_031999925.1 Massilia sp.
CACGCCGTTCCAGGTCGCCGCCGGCTGTCTCGTAATGCAGCTGCTCGGCCACCGCCGCCACCCGCGTCGGCCCGAACTGCCAGGCCGCGCCAAGTTTGGTGGCGCGGTCGTTCAACCCCGGCCCACGGTATTCGCGGTGCCGCTCGTGGGCCAGCGTGGCGTACAGCGGGCCTTTCTCGACAATCAGCGCGCCCGAGCTCAAGGACGGCTTGGCGCCGTTCTGCGGCGACTCTTCATTGAAACCGTGCGCCAGCCGCAGCGACATGCCGCGCCAGGCCGGCGTCCAGTAGTGCAGGCTGTTCTGCTGGCGGCGGTCGAAGGAACTGGTGTCGCTGACGTTGTTCGCGCTGGCCGCCGCGCCGTTGCCCATGATGCTCATATAGCCGGCCGTGGTCGGGTAGAAGGGATCGAGGCCGGCAGTGGCGCCGTTGTAGGGCGTGGTCCAGTTGCCGGCGAAGAGCGTGCCCCAGCGGCCCTCGATGCCGACGCGGGTATCGCGCGCGGCCACGGCGCCCGCGCCCGTGTCCGGCGACAGCGTGCCTTCGACCTGGAACAGCACACGCAGGCCATCTCCCAGTTCTTCGCTGCCGCGCACGCCGAACACCGAGCGGTAGTTCGACAGGCGCGTGCTGGCCTCGCCGCCATGCACGCGCACGGCTTCGAGGCCCGTGTTCAGGCGGCCGTACAGTTGCAGGCTGTCGGCCTGGGCGAGGCAGGGCGCGGACACCAGGCCGAGGAGGGCGGTTCGCAGGATCGTCGTTTTCATGGGCGTGTAGGTCTGTTGGAAGCGCCCGATCTTAGCAAGCGCTCGTCAGCCTGAACCCCGCCCTTTGGCAAGGGACGGCGCCCCTGCCGCAACCGATAATCCTCAATCGAAAAATTCGACGATACGCTGTCAAACTACTCGTTTTTCTTCCGTTGGCGATCCGTTCATAATGAATTTCATGCAAAGCGACACGGTCAGATTCCGGTCGCAGCTGACTCGGCTTGCCAGCCCATCCGGTTCGACGAAATCGATTGGCCGACACGTCCAGAGCCGCAGGCAAACATCAATCCAACCTCTACCTGAAGGAGAACGACCATGAACACCACCAAACTCTACCCGATCGGCCGCGCACTCGCCGGCGTCCTTTTCCTCGTCTCCGGCATCGGCAAGGTGATCGGTTTCGCCGGCGTCGCCGCCTGGATGAACAGCGCCGGCCTGCCGGCAGCCGGCGTGCTGCTGGTGCTGACGATCCTGCTCGAGATCGGCGGCGGCCTGGCCCTGATCACCGGCTTCCAGGCGCGCATCGCGGCGCTCGCGCTGGCCCTGTTCCTGGTGCCCGTGACCCTGGTCTTCCACGGCTTCTGGCTGGCCGATGCGGCGTCGTTCCAGAACCAGCTGAACCACTTCCTGAAAAACCTGTCGATCCTGGGTGGCATGTTGGTCATCTTTGGCATCGAAAGCGAACGCCAGGCCGTACGCCAGACCGGCGGCGCAGTCCTGCGCACCCAGGCAGCCTGAATGATCAACGGATAAACAAGGAGACGCATCATGGAAGTCACGACCCACCGCGGCACCGGCCCGCTGCAGCAAGTCATCGAGATCGGGCCGCACCGGCTCCTGACCGACGCCCCGGTCGACGCCGGAGGCGAAGCGAGCGGCCCGGCGCCGCACGACCTGCTGGCGGCGGCGCTGGCGGCCTGCACCACGCTGACGGTGAACCTGTACGCCAAACGCAAGGGCTGGAAGCTGGACGAAGTGCTGGTCTCGGTGCAGCACGGCCAGGAAGGCGCGGCCTACGGCTTCCAGCGCAGCATCCGCCTGCTCGGCGAGTTAAGCGCCGAAGAGCGCGAGCGCCTGCTCGACATCGCCAACAAGTGCCCCGTGCACAAGACGCTGTCCGGCCAGATCGCCATCCGCACTGTCCTGGCATGAACACCGGCCGTCCCCGGCAAAAAGGCAGGGGACGGCCCATTCGCCCACTGCTATCGTGAACTAATCCGGCGCGGCCTCGGCAGCCGCCCACGCAACCTTCTAAAGACCCGCCATGAAACCCACCACCGCACCCCGACGCGCGTTCCTGCTCACTACCCTGGCCGCCGCCATGTTCGCTTCCAGCCTGGCCCACGCCCAGGCCGACCTGATCCTCACCCACGGCAAGGTTGCCACCATGGCGCGCGAAGGCGAATTCGTGCAGGCGCTCGCCATCAAGGACGGCAAGGTGCTGGCCACCGGCAGCAATGCCGAGGTGCTGAAGCTGAAAACGCCCGCCACCCAGTTGGTCGACGCAGGCGGGCGTACCGTGATCCCGGGCCTGAACGACTCGCACCTGCACGTGATCCGCGAGGGCCTGAACTACAACATGGAACTGCGCTGGGATGGCGTCACTTCGCTCAAGCGCGCATTGCAGATGCTGAAGGAGCAGGCCGCGCGCACGCCGGAAGGCGAATGGGTCAAGGTGGTCGGCGGCTGGAACGAATACCAGTTCGAAGAAAAGCGCCTGCCGACGCTGGAAGAAATCAACGCCGCCGTGCCCGACCGCCCGGTGTTCATCCTCTACCTGTACGGCCTCGGCTTCCTGAACCAGAAGGGCATCGCCACCCTCGGCTACGACAAGGACACCAAGTTCAAGGACGGCGTGGTCGAACTCGATGCGGCCGGTAAACCAACCGGTAAACTCATCGCCAAGCCGAACGCCCTGATCCTGTACTCGACCCTGGCCAAGACAAATAAACTCAGCCGCGCCGACCAGGTCAACTCCACGCTGCACTTCTACCGCGAACTGAACCGCCTCGGCGTGACCAGCGCCATCGACGCCGGCGGCGGCTTCCAGAACTACCCCGACGACTACGGCGTGACCCTGGAACTGGCGCGCGCGGGCAAGCTCACCGTGCGCACCTCCTACTACCTGTTCGCCCAGCGCGCCGGCAAGGAGCTGGAAGACTTCCAGCGCTGGCTGACCATGACCCACCCGAAGAAGAACGACCACATGTTCTATCCGAACGGCTTCTCGGCCGAGGGCGGCGGCGAGAACCTGGTGGCCAGCGCCGCCGACTTCGAGAACTTCCTCGAACCGCGCCCGGACCTGCCGGAGTCGATGGAAGGCGAACTCGAAGCCGTGGTCAGCCTGCTGGTGAAGAACCGCTGGCCCTTCCGCCTGCACGCCACCTATGGCGAAAGCATCGACCGCGACCTGGCCGTGATCGAAAAGGTGAACGCGAAGACGCCCCTGAACGGCCTGCGCTTCATCGTCGACCACGGCGAGACCATCACCGACGCCCAGCTGGCGCGCATCAAGAAGCTTGGCGGCGGCGTGGCCGTGCAGGACCGCATGCACTTCCAGGGCGAAGCCTACTGGAAGCGCTACGGCGCGCAGACCCGGCAAATGCCGCCGATCCGCAAGATGCTGGACATGAAGGTGCCGGTCGGCCTGGGCACCGATGGTACGCGGGTAGCGAGCTACAACCCCTGGCCTTCGCTCTACTGGGCCGTGACCGGCAAGACGGCTGGCGGCATGCGGATCTGGCAGGACAAGGACGTGCCGAGCCGCTTCGAGGCGCTGCAGCTGATGACGACCGGCTCGGCCTGGATGAGCGGCGAAGAGACGACCAAGGGCAAGCTGCAGCCGGGCCAGTACGCCGACTTCATCGTGCTGCCACAGGATTACTTCAGCGTCGACGCTGAAAAGATCAAGCGCATGGAGAGCCTGCTGACGGTCGTGAACGGCAAGGTGGTGTATGGCGCCGGCGCGTATGCGCCGCTGGCCCCAAGCCTGCCGGCGGTGTCGCCGGGCTGGAGCCCGGTGGCCACCTACGGCGGCTACCAGAACCGCTGAGGCGACAGGCCGGCGTCGCGCAAGGGGCGGGGCTTGTGCTAGAGTGCCCTGCTTGCAAAGTGGTCAAGTTCGACACGCCGCAAGCAGGGCTGGCGCCCGGCGCCGGCACATTCTCTCGCTTAACCTTTAGTCTGGATACAACATGAGTGACAACCACCCTGACGCGGCGTTCTGGGAACGCGTGAACACCGTCGTCAACGTGTCGAACGACCTGTGCAGCGCCGCCACACCGTCCGCGGTCGGCGCCACGACGATGTTCGCCTCCGCCCGCTTCAACGCCTTCTTGCTCGCGAAAAGCACCGGCACGGCGGCGAATCTGACGACCGAGAAAGAGCGCGCCCTCGATTATTTCACGGCGCAATACCGCGACATGATGGCCGCGAATCTCGAGGATTTCATCGCCAACTTCGACGAGTACATGAAGCCGGTGCCGAAGCAGTAAACCCATCGGGAACAGCGGGAAAGGCTGGACAGGCCCATCGATGACAACACGCGTGCTACCCGAAGCGGATCGTTTCGCCACCTGCCCGAACGACGGGAAAGTGCTGGACTATTACGCCGGCGTGTTCGCATCGGTGTACGTTTCGCTCAGTCCTTTCCTGGTGCCGCTATCGGACGCATTCGTGGCGATGTGCGATTCACCGGACCCGGAAGCCGGCCCTTACCGGATCGCGATAGTCGCCCATTGCCGGCCCGTGCCCTGGTGCGAGGTTGCCAGGGAAAGCGGCCTGCCGAACCTGGCGGCCGTCGACATCGCCTTGCGCACGCAAATCGGCGGCTTGTCCGCAGCCTTCCGGAACACGGATTATGCGGCGCGATTGAAGCGCCTGTACGAGAACGACCGCCTGTGGCCGCCGATCGAAGGCCAGCACGCCGAACTGCTGCAACATACGGTGCTGGAACTGTTCCAGGCACTCGGCCACGACTGGGTGTGGGTAGGCGACGAATTCGGTATGCAGCGCATGCTTTACTGGATCGACGACATCAAGAAGGGTATCAAGGACCCCATACGTGGGCACTGCAATGTCTTCGCCCCCGACCATTCGCTGCTCTGGACCGTCCATTGGGACAGCCATTTTTCCTTCCTCTGCGCGGCGTCCGACGACGCGTTACGCAGCGTGAACGTCGAAGCGGCACTAGAAGGCTTTTTCTGCGGGCCGGATACGCAGGTCTACTGGAGTTCCGTGGAGCGCGCGCCGCGCTGACGCCATGCAGGGGATCGGTACACACGCGCAGCGATGAACATCATGGGCAAGAACCGGCTCGAGGCCTGCAGTGAATCCTGACCATCATGGTGGCAGAACTCGAGGTGCCGCACGGCGCCTCGCTCGCCGCCCTCGAACCGGCGCTACCGACCCTGTTCGGCCATGGACTTAGGCGTTGCTTCTACAGCAGGCCCTGCCA
>DAMABW010000348.1:0-5201 GCA_031999925.1 Massilia sp.
GAGCGCACTCGATACCTTCCCCGCCATACCGGCGCGCTGGCTGCCCCGGGTGATGGAACTCGCCCTGGGCGATACCAAGTCCTACCGGCTGGCCGCCCAGGACGTGCTCGGCAAACTGCCGGACATCGGCAAGCGCGTGGCCGACACCCTGAGCTCGAACAAGCAGGAGCTGCGGATCGAAGCGGCGCGCTGGCTGGCCCGCATCGACTGCCGCGACGCCATCCCGGCGCTGTACGCGGCGCTCGACAAGGAAACCCGCGAACCGGTCAGCGCCGAGCTGCTCACGGCGCTCGAACGCCTGGGCGAAGACATTTCGCCGCGGTTGTCGCCCGATGCGTTGCTGAAGCAGGCGCGCAAGGGCCTGAAGGCCAAGCCGCCGTCCGGCCTGGCCTGGCTCAACCTGGAGCAGCTGCCGGCCTGCACCTGGGCCCATGCCTCGGGTCCGGACGCGGTGGTCGACCCCGACATCATCCGCTGGTGGGTGATCCTGGCCGCCAAGCTGAAGGAGCCGGCCGCGAATGCGCTGCTGGTGCGCTACCTCGGCCTGCTCGACGCCGCGAGCCGCGCCGCCCTCGGCCGCTTCCTGCTGCATCAGTTCATTGCGCGCGACACGCTCAACCCGCCCCTGGAAGACGCGCTGGACTACGCCCGCCAGGTGGCGCCCGGACGTTACCAGGGCTACCAGCAGGGCTTCAAGCAGTATCCCGAATACTATGCCGAAGTCGGCAAGCTGAGCGAGGAACAGGTGTTCGAGGAGGCCAAGCGCGAGAAGCTGGCCGAATACACCGGTACCGCGATCAACGAAAAGGGCATCCTGGCGCTCACCTGGGGCGTGCCCGGCCATGAACTGGCCGACGCGATCCGCCTCTACATGCGTGACCATTACGTGCGCCGCGCCCAGGTCGAGGCGATGCTGGAGGCGGCCAGCGTCTCGGACGATCCGGCCGTGATCCAGTTCGTGCTGGGCGTCTCGCGCCGCTACCGCACGGCCTCGGTGCAGCAGAAGGCGCGCCTGCTGGTCGAGCGCATCGCCGACCGCAACGGCTGGACCCAGGACCAGCTGGCCGACCGTACCATGCCCACCGGCGGCCTGGACGAAAGCGGCCGCATGACCTTCGCCTACGGCGCGCGCAACTTCACCGTGGTGCTCGACGACAAGCTGAAACCCGTGCTGCACAATGCCGAGGGCAAGCCGCTCGCCGCCCTGCCCGCCGCGCGCCAGAACGAACTGCCCGAATCGATCAAGGAAGGCAAGGCCCTGTTCACGACCTGCAAGAAGGAAGTCAAGCAGGTGGTCGAGATGCAGAGCGCGCGCCTGTACGAGGCGATGTGCGCCGGCCGGCGCTGGCCGCTGGCCGACTGGGACGAATACCTGCGGCGCCACCCGGTGGTCGGGCGCCTGGTCCAGCGCCTGGCCTGGATGCGCTTCGACGCCGAGGGCCGGCTGCTTGGGCTGATGCGCCCGACCGAGGACGGCAGCCTGATCGACGCCGCCGACGACGAGGTCGAACCCGGCGCAAACGAAGGGATCGGCCTGGCCCATGCCAGCCTGCTGGGCGAGGCCGAAGTCGCCGCCTGGCAAGCCCACTTCAAGGACTACAAGGTGACGCCGCTGTTCGCCCAACTGGCGCGGCGCTCGCCGCCAAGCCAGGAACCAGGCGCCAATGCCATCGCCGACCGCCTCGGCTGGACGAGCGATACCTTCAAGCTGCGCGCCGCCTTCGGCAAGCAGGGATACTCCCGCGGCTCGGCCGAGGATGGCGGCGTGTTCTTCGAATACGTCAAGGATTTCGCCAGCCTCGGCATCCAGGTGCGCATCGAATTCTCGGGCAGCGCCCTGCCCGAGGAAAACATGCCGGCGGCGCTGAAGACGCTGGGCTTCGTGCGCCTCGGTGCCGGTGGCTACGGCAACGGCAACCTGCCGCTGGCCCAGGTGCCGCCGGTGCTGCTGGCCGAAGCCTATGGCGACTACCACGCCGTGGCCGCCGCCTGCCAGGGCTTCGACCCCGACTGGGAACGCAAGATGCCGTGGTAAGCGGAGCATGAGAACGGAACGAGACAGATGACGATGCAAGCAACAGATACTTCCCGGGTCCTGCGCAGCAGCGCGGAGCAGCGCTACCGCGCCGAACTCGACACCTTGCGTACGGCCGACCACGACCCGCGCCCCGAAGGCTGGCAACTGTCGCCGCGCGCGGTGCGCCGCTTCATCCTGGGCGACGCGCAGCTTGGCGTCAGCCGCAAGTTCTACGGCGACGACCCGCTGGTGGAACGCGCCATCGTCACCCTGATGGGCAACCAGGGCCTGATGCTGGTCGGCGAACCGGGCACGGCGAAGTCGCTATTGTCCGAACTGCTGGCCACGGCGATCAGCGGCGACTCCGCGCTCACCATCCAGGGCGCGGCCGGCACCACCGAGGACCATATCCGCTACGCCTGGAACTATGCGCTGCTGCTGGCCGAAGGGCCGAGCGAACGCGCCCTGGTGCCCTCGCCGATGTACCGCGCCATGGTGGCCGGCAAGCTGGTGCGCTTCGAGGAAATCACGCGCTGCCCGCCCGAGATCCAGGACACCATGATCTCGCTGCTGTCGGAAAAGCAGATCGTGGTGCCGGAACTGGGCGACGGTGCTTGCGTGCATGCGCGGCGCGGCTTCAACGTCATCGCCACCGCCAATTTGCGCGACCGCGGCGTGCACGAGATGTCGTCGGCGCTGAAGCGGCGCTTCAATTTCGAGACCGTGCGCCCGATCCGCGACCACGCCTTCGAGGTCGAACTGGTGCTGGACCAGGTGCGGCGCGAGCTCGATGGCGCCGGACTGCAGGCGCGCATCGAGCGCGACGTGGTCGGCCTCCTGGTGACGGTGTTCCAGGAACTGCGCGCCGGCAGCACGCGCGAAGGCACGCCATTGAAAAACCTCGACGCCGTGATGTCGACCGCCGAGGCGGTGAACGTGCTGCACGCGGCCGCCCTCGAAGCGGCCTTCATGGGCAACGGCCAGGTGACGCCGCGCGACATGGCGAATGGGCTGCAGGGTGTGCTGATCAAGGACAGCGCCGACGACGTCAAGCGCGTGCAGCACTACTTCGACACCGTGGTGCGCGAACGCGGCCGCCGCGACAGCGCCTGGAAGAGCTTCGGCGACGCCGCACGCAGCCTGTGGGCATGACGGCAAGCCTCGATGCATTGCCGGCGGAAGTCGCGGCCGGCCTGGCGCGCATGGCGATGGACGGCATCCATTTCGCGCCGGTGCGCCACCACAGCCCGGCCTGCGCCCTGGCGCTGCAGGCGATGCTGCGCGAACTGCGCCCGGCCGCGGTGCTGGTCGAAGGGCCGGACAGCTTCGACGCCCTGCTGCCGCTGCTGCTGGACGAGCGTACCCGTCCGCCGGTGGCCATCCTGTCACAGGCCGAGGCGGCGCGCGGTGAAGATGGGCCGGCCACGCGCAGCGCCTTTTTTCCGTTTTGCGACTACAGCCCGGAATGGGTGGCCCTGCGCCTGGCGCACGAACTCGGCGCGCAGTTCGCCTTCATCGACCTGCCCTGGGGCGCGCGCGAGGATGACGACGCGGGTGACGACGCGGGTGACGACGAACACGCACGCAGCCTGATGGCCGAACGCTACCTGGCCCACAGCGATTACCTGGCCGCGCTGGCCCGCGCCAGCGGCTGCCGTCACCACGACGAACTCTGGGACCACCTGTTCGAGCTGCGCCCGGCGTCGGCCCTGCGCGACTGGCGCAGCCTGTTCTCCGACGTGTTCGCCTACTGCGCCCTGGCGCGCAGCAGCTATGAAACCGCGGTGCTGGAAGCCGAAGGCAGCCTGGCACGCGAACGCCACATGGCCGGCCACATCCGGCGCCGCCTCGCCGCCCTGCGCGCCGCCGGCAACGACGGCGCGATCGTGGTGGTGACCGGCGGCTTCCATACGCTGGCCCTGCAGCAGATGCTGGCCGAACCGGCGCCGAAGCCAGGCAGGCCAGCGCCGGCCGCTGCCGCCGACTTCCTGATCCGCTACAGCTTCGACCGTCTCGATGCGCTGAACGGCTATGGCGCCGGCATGCCTTCGCCGGCCTGGCACCAGTGGGTATGGGAGAGCGCCCAGGCCAGCCCCGACGGTCCGCACCTGGAACAGGTAACCGCGGAGGCCCTGGCCCGGTATGCGCGCCAGGGCCGCGAACGCGGCCTGAGCGAACAGGTATCGACCGCCGAAGTGCAGGCCGCGGTCCTGCAGGCGCAGCGCCTGGCCGCCCTGCGCGGACACGCCGGTCCGGGCCGCGAAGATGTGCTCGACGCGCTGCGCTCCTGCTTCGTGAAAGGCGCGATCGACGAAGGCATGGCCGGCTTCACGGACGACCTGCGCCGCTTCCTGGGCGGCAGCGCCCTGGGCGACGTCCCGCCTTCGGCCGGTTCGCCGCCGCTGCTGGAAGACGCGCGGCGCCAGGCCCAGGCCCAGCGCATCCGCCTCGACGACAGCACGCCGCGCACCGTGCGCCTCGACCTGTATCGCAAGGAAAGCCACCGCCTGCGCAGCCGCTTCCTGCACCTGATGGATTACCTCGGCGCCGGCGTGGGCCGTTGGCAGGGCGGCCCCGACTTCCTGGGCGGGATGCGCCTGGAACTGCTGATCGAGGAATGGCAGGTGGCCTGGAACCCGCTGGTCGAGGCGCGCCTGATCGAGGTGGCCGGCGACGGCAGCACGCTGCAAGACGCGGCGCTGGCGCGGCTGCGGCGCGAGGAAGCGCTGCTGGCCACCCAGGGCCAGGGACGCAGTGCCGGCGCCGCCGTCAGGCTGCTGGTGCGCGCCTGCGTGATCGGCCTGCACGAACGCCTGCCACGCCTGATGGACCTGCTGGCGCGTCACCTGGCCGAAGACGCCAGCCTGGGCTCGGTCACCGACTGCGCGCACCAGTTGCTGAACCTGCACCGCGCGCGCGAACCGCTCGGCGTGCAGGACGACGATGGCGTGCGGTCGCTGCTGGAACTGGCCTGCGCGATCGGCCTGGGCCTGCTGCCCGACCTGGCCAACGTGAAGCAGGATGGGGAAGCCGCCGCCGTGCGCACCCTGGTCGACCTGCGCGCGGTGCGCGCCGCGCTGGCCGGGGCCGAACCCGACGACGCCTGGCACGAAGCCCTGGCACGCCTGGCCGTGGCGCCCGCCGTGCCCGGCATCGCCGTGGCCGCCGGCGCCCTGCTCTTCCT
>DAMABW010000349.1:0-5198 GCA_031999925.1 Massilia sp.
ACCTTCGACAGCAGCTTCGAGTACTACTTCGCCAACAAGGCCTTCGTCGGCCTGGGCCTGTTCCAGAAGAACATCGACACCTATATCCAGAGCCTGCGCACCAACGTGCCGTTCCGCGAGACCGGTCTGCCCTTGACCCTGCTGCCGTCGAACTTCACCGGCGAGGAAGTGTTCGCGGTGACGGCGCCGATCAATACCGATGGCGGCAAGCTGAAGGGCTTCGAGCTGAACTACCAGCAGCCGTTCACCTTCCTGCCCGCCTGGGGCAAGAACTTCGGCACGGTGCTGAACTACACCAAGGTCAGCTCGACCATCGAGTACGCGATCTCGCCGACCAGCAGCGACCGCATCGTCGTCGACCTGCTGAACCTGTCGTCGAAGTCGTGGAACGCCACGCTGTACTACGACGACGGCAAGTTCAGCGCGCGCGTCTCGGGCGCCAAGCGTTCCGGCTTCCTGACCCGCGTGCCGGGGCAGAACAACAACGACGTCGAAGGCAAGAACGGCACCTTCAACGTCGACGTGTCGCTGACCTACAAGTGGAACGACAAGCTGGAGTTCACGCTGGAGGGCGTGAACCTGACCAACGAGCCGAACGACCAGTTCATCAGCCGTGCGCGCAACAGCGTGGTGGTGAACAACGTGACCGGGCGCGAGTTCCTGGCGGGGTTGCGCTACAAGTTCTGATGGTCTCCTGTTGGACCTTGCCAGCCCGCGTACGCGCGGGCTTTTTTCTTGGCGATGTCACCGTTAGCCATGGATGAGCACTGACCAGTCACGCATGGACAAGCCGGCGGCGTGACGCCCTGGATGCAGGAGAAACGCCGTACACTGTGCGGGACCGGCACCGGGTCGGTGACGACAGTGCAGCGGCACTAACCTGAATGCGAAGAGATACTCGACACCATGAAAAAGCGGATTGCCAGCCTGCCTCTCATCGGCTTCGCCCTGGTTGCGGCGATCATCCTTGCCATGCTGTCGGTATCGATCGAGCGCATCGGCCCCGAACCGGTCGAGTACGGAAACATGTGCGGGCCGCAAGGGAATGATCCCTGCTACAAGCCTGCCTTGAAGGGCGGCTTCCCGATGCCTTACCTGTTCGATGCGCCGGGCGTATCCGTGGAACGCAAGCTGTCGTTCGGTGAAGACCAGCTCTCGGTCGGCGCACTGGTGGTCGATATTGCCGTGTATTTCGTGGCGATCATGCTGGCGACGCGGCTCGCTGCATGGCTGCGCAGGCGCGTCCGGATGCGGCGCTGACGCCCGCAGCAGGGGCGTCCTTGCCCGGCATGCCGCACTGGGGCGGCGCTGGCGCGTTCCGGCTTACGGAGCCGGCTGCGGTCCGTGACTGGGGCCTGCGGTGACGGGGCGCTTGTCTTTCCACTCCAGGCGGTCGATGCACATACGGCGCGTCGTCTGCGCCACATCCCAGGCGTGGTACACGATCCAGGTCTGGCTGCCGTCCGGCGAGGTGGTGAAGGAATTGTGCCCCGGCCCGATCACCGCGCCTGGCACGCTGCGCATCAGCAGCGCCTCTTCTCCACCTTCAGGACGGTTCCACGGCCCGAGCGGATGGTCGGCCACCACGTAGCTGACGCCATAATTGTCGCGCTCCCAGGCGCCGCCGCTATAGAAGCAGTACAGCTGCCCATCGTGCTCCAATACCGAGGCGCCCTCCACCGTGTGCCAGTCGTACACGCTGCCGTACATGGTGCGGTCCTTGCGGAAGATGTGCCAGTCCTGGTGCGGGCGCACCACCATCACGGGTTCGCCGGCCAGCGTTTCCATGTCCAGCAAGCGGTCGACCACGATGCCGGTGCCGACCCGGTGGTCGTCCGCCACATGCAGGAAGTCGACGCAATAGAACAGATACCACTGGCCGTCGCTGTGACGGTAGGGATGGGCATCGATCGAGAATGGCTGGTCCGGCACGAGGATCTTGCCGGTGTCGACGAAGGGCCCGGCTGGATCGTCGGAGACGGCCACGCGCAGCTTCTGGTCGGTGCCCTCGTCGGCCGAACCGGACGAGTAGTACATGTAGAAGCGGCCCTCGTGGAAGGCCACCTCGGGCGCCCAGTAGTGCGCGGCGCCGGTCGGCTCCAGGGCGTGGCCGAGGGCTTCCCAGTCGACCAGGTCATTCGACCGCAGCACCGGGATCTGACGGCCGTCGGCGCCGCCAGGCGCGGTGCCATAAGCATAGTAGAAGCCTTCGTGCTTGAGGACGGAGGGGTCGGCCATGGTGTCGGGATAGACCGGGTTCTGGTAGGTGCGGGGCAAAGCAAGTCTCCTGAAAAATCAGCAGGCCGCCCACGCATGCGGGCGGCCCGACGGTCACGGCTTACATCTTGTAGCGCAGGCTCAGGCCATAGGTCGTCATGTTGTAGCGGATGTCGCGCGGCTGGTAAGGGCCGAGCTCGCTTTCGAACTTCGCCTTGGTCAGGTTGATCGCGTCGAAGTGCAGCGACACGTTCGGCGTCAGTTCGTAGCCGATGCTCAAGTCGACGAAGGTCGTGGCTTTGACCACGCGGTCCTGGCGGTAGGGATCCTCGGCGATCTGCTCGACATAGTCGCCGCGGCGGGTGGCGGCCAGGCGGCCGGTGATGCCGTGCCCCTCATACAGCAAAGCGAGGTTGTAGTTCTGCTTCGCCACGCCGATCAGTGCCGTCTTGGTGTACTGGTCGCTGTTGAGCGAGATCCGGGTTTCGTTGTCGCCATCGATCCAGGTGTAGTTGGCCTGCACACCGAAGTCGCGCCAGAAGCCGGGCAGGAAATCGAAGAACTTCTGGGCACTCAGTTCGGCGCCGCGCAGCGTGCCCTTGCCCGAATTCTGCGGCCGGCTCACGCGATAAGTGACGCCGTTGATGCTCTCGTCCTGGGTGAAGTTCTGCAGGTAGCCGTCGATGTCGCGGTTGAACAGGGCGATCTGGGCGTAGCCGTTCTTCGCGAAATAGTATTCGAGCGTGGCGTCGATGTTCTTCGACTTGGTCGGCGCCAGGTCGGGGTTACCGGCGCCACCGGTGCCTGGCGCATTCACCGTCGGCGGAATCAGCGACAGCGCCGGGTTCAGCTCGCGGAAGCCCGGACGGGTGAGTGTCTTTCCGGCCGAGAGGTGGGACTGCCACTGCTCGTTCCAGTTGACGATCGCCGAAATGCTCGGCAGGACGTTGGTCTCGGAGGTCGACAGATCGACGTCGGTCACCACGTCGCCGATGCGGTTCTGGCCGCGCAGCTTGCGCTTGTCCTTCAGCACGCGGGCGCCGGCTTCGCCGCTCACCTTGATGCCGCCGAGTTCGGATTCGAAGCGTCCGGACAGGTAGAAGGTGGCGTTGCGCTCGCGCTGGTCGAACAGGCGCGTCGGGTCGTCGGGCACGCGTCCGCTCGGTTGGCCGTAGGCGTTGCGCACCGTGTCGGCATTCTCGATCAGGTAGTTCGCCGACGGCGTGTACCAGGGGCCGCCCAGGCGGTCGAGGCCCGGCACCAGCTCTTCGAAGCCAGGACCGAACTGGCCGACCGGGCTCGGACGAATGGCGCTGGTGAAGTCGGACGCGCGTTCGGCGCTGTAGTTGCTGACCTTGCGCTCGGACAGGCGCACGCCTGCGAGCACGGCCCTCAGGAAGCCGTCTCCGCCCAGCCGGTAGGTGCCGTCGGAGCGCCACTGGAACTGCTGGCCGGCCTGCTCGCTCCAGTTCTGCACCATGCCGCGCAACACGAACTGGTTCGGATCGCGCAAGGCATTTGCACTGCCCGGGGTGGTCACCGAGTTATAGCCGCCATGGCCGTCGCGGCCCACCGCGTACACGCTGGAGCTGGAACCCGGTATCTGCTGGTCGACGATGACGGTGTCGTTGACGAACTTCGAGCGCGTGTAGGCCACGTGCGTGTTCACCGTCAGCGGGCCATCCGCATAGCGCAGGGCGAGGTTCAGGAAATGGGTATAGGTGCGCTCCTTCTGGCCCCAGGTACTGGTTGCCATGTAGGGATCGAAGTCGTAGGGGCCGACGTCGAAGCGCGCCGCCGCCGCGTCGGCAGACATGATCGGGCAGATCACGCCGCGCGAGGTATTGCAATGGTCGCCCTGCGGCGCCAGCACCACGTTGGTCAGGCGCGGCGCCCAGGTGACGATGGCGAGGATGTAGTTGACCGCGTTGCGGCCCTGGTAGCCGGTGCCGAGGTACTGGGCGCTGGCCTGCAGGCGTGGATTGATTTTCCACTGGAATGCGCCGTGGATGCTCTGGCGCTCGCGCTTGCCGCTGTTGTAGATGCCGCCGATGTTCGGCAGCTGGCCCAGCGACTCGCCGGGGTTCAGTGCAAACGGGCCGGTATTGCCGAGCCGCCGGGCGGTGCCGTCCTGGCCCACCGCGAACACGTTCTCGGGACGGTCGACCCATTGCACCGGGAAGGTCCACTTCTCGCGATTGACGGCGACGTCGAGCAGTGCGCCCATTTCGCCGACGCCGGTGTCCCAGCGGTTGCTGACCGAGAAGCCGCCGCCCGGGTTGTGCGTGTCCTTGCTGGCATCGCTGCCGTTGGTCTGGTTCATGCGGTCTTCGATGTAGCCGGTAAAGCTGTAGCCTTTCGCATCGAAGGGCGAGCGCAGGCGTACGTTGACGCCGCCGGCGATGCCGCCTTCGAGCTGGTTCGGGGTGGCCGACTTGTAGACCTCGAGGCCGCCGATCGACTGCACCGGCAAATCCTCGTAGGACAGGCGACGCGCCGCCGCCGTGAAGATCTCGTTGCCGTCGATGGTGGTCACCACGTCGGGCAGGCCGCGGATGATCACGGTGCTGGTCTGGCCCCGGTCGCGGCCCACCTGCACGCCCGCCACGCGCTGCAGGGCGTCGCCGGCCTGGCGGTCGGGGAACTTGCCGATGTCCTCGGCATTGATGGCGTCGACCACCTGCAGCGAATCGCGCTTGATGGCCTCGGCCGAGCGCAGGCTGCCGCGCAGGCCGGTGACCTGGACCACCGCGGGTGCCTGCGCGGTCTCGGGCAAGGGCTGGGCCGTGGCGGGGAAGGCCTGGGCAGGCTGGGCCTGCGCCGCATCGGCGCCGGCGGCTGTTTCTCCGCTCGCGCTGGCGCCGTTGCTGGTGCTGGTGCTGGTGCTGGTGCTTGTGTTGGTGGTTGCGCTGGTGCCGGTGTTGTCCGTGGCGGTTTGCGCCAGTGCCGGCGCACCATAGGCCGACAGCAGCATGATGGCG
>DAMABW010000350.1:0-5177 GCA_031999925.1 Massilia sp.
GACCAGGTCAAGTCGGCCATCGTGGTCCAGTCGCCGAAGCGCAGTTCGTTGTTCCAGCCGACCGTCTTCAGGTCGTCTTCCGCGCCTTCGTAGTGGTTACGTACCACACCCTTCCAGTTGGTGATGGTGCCGCTGGTGGCCACGCCGTTGGCGATGGTGGCGTTGGTCAGCACGTGCGGCAGCTCGTAGGCGCCGCCGCCGTTGCCGGCGACGCCGCCTTCGAAGCCGGTCTTCTTCAGGCCGGTTTCGCCGGACGAGTAGAACAGGTCGATCGTCGACTTGAAGTTCTTGTTCGGGCGGTATTGCAGCGAGGCGAAGGCGCCGTCGCGCTTGTGGTTGTTCTGTTCGGTGTCGTAGCCGAAGCCGTTCGGCACGGTGACGCTGGCGCCGTTGTAATCCATCGAGGCGGTGCCCCAGGAATTGAACTTCGACTGGCCGCCACCGAGTTCGTCGTAGCGGGTCAGGCCGACGGCCACGCCGAAGGTGCGGTTCGCGAACTGGTCGATGTACGACAGGGTGTAGCGCTTGCCATCGCCTTCAGGCAGGCCGTCGCGCTGTTTCACGCCCAGCTGGCTCTTCTTGTAGCTGACGGCGACGGTGCGCTTGCCGAAGTCCAGCGGCTGCACGGTGCGCAGGTCGATGGTCGCGGCCAGGCCCTGGCCGATGACGCTGGCGTCCGGGGTTTTGTAGATGACGACGGAACCCATCAGTTCGGCCGGGAACAGGTCGAACTCAGGCGAACGGGCGTTGCCGGTCGAGGCCATTTCGCGGCCGTTCAGCAGGGTGCCGTTGAAGCTTGGCGACAGGCCGCGCACCGAGATGTCGGACGATTTGCCCGAGCTGCGGCCACGTTGGGCCGACACGCCCGGCAGGCGCGCGATCGAATCGGCGACGCTCTGATCCGGCAGCTTGCCGATGTCTTCGGCCGAAATCGCTTCGACGATCGAGGTGGAATTCTTCTTGATCGAGATCGCCGCTTCGATACCGCGGCGGATACCGGTCACGCGGACGGTCGAGACCGGGGTGGTGGTGGTGCTGACGGTGGCGTCTTCCGCCGGCGGCACGGCGCTGTTCGGCGTGTTGTTGGTGGTGTCGGCGGTGGTGGTGGCCGTGGTGCTGGCTGGCGTGGCGGGTTGCTGTTCCTGGGCGAAGGCGCTACCGGCCAGTGCCATCAGGAAAACGGTGCAGCCGGCGGCAACCGGGCTCAGCGGGAATGCACGGTCTGCCGTGTTCGCAGCGCGCTTGTTTGCGAAGTTGTTCATTTGTCCCCTCAATAAACTATGTAATTTCCCGGAAACAGCTGGAGAGCCACGGCACGGGATCCAATTCCAACGCCTTTTTAGACGTTCTGGCAACAATTCTGTATTAAAACTAGATGCACTGTCAACGGGAGTTGCTCGGCACTACGCGATTCCGTAGCGTATGTTGCTATTGTATAGAATGAACAACAGAAGACGTTGTATTCCGGCTACAGAGTGCGGTATGCACGAGTGTAGTCGGACTACAAATTCGTATCTTTTCACCAAGTAAGTGCATAAATGCACTATTGCAGTGCGTTTGTGTAGAAAGTATTGCTCAAGTGAAATTTAGATCGGATGTGCCGGACTTGCCCATTTCAGCAATCAGAGTTCATCGATTTTTGGCTGTATGTATCTAAACTAGATACACATCTGCGTTGTCCTTGGCATATCGCTATAGTATGCTTGCCTTAATAATAGAGAGACAACCGGGCGTTCCCCACGCATCGGCCTAATTAATATGTAGCGAAACTACGATTCCACTGCCTGCGTGCTCGCGCTCCCCTCACTCATCTCGCCCATTCCGCCATGAAGCCTTCCCTGATCAGCCTGTTCGTCGCCCTGACCCTGTCCAATGCCGCCGCTTTTGCCGCGACGCCTGCTCCCGCCATCGACCACATGGAACCGCCCTTCTGGTGGACCGGCATGCAGCATAAGGGTCTGCAACTGATGGTGCATGGCAAGGACATCGGCGGCATGATGCCGGCCATCGACTACCCGGGCGTGCGCCTGGTCACGGCCACGCGGGTCGCCAACAGCAACTACCTGTTCGTCGACTTGGAGATCGGCGCCGACGCCAAGCCGGGCCGGTTCGAGATCGTCTTCACGGGTAACGGCCGTAGCGTGCGTCATGCCTATACGCTGCTGGCGCGCGAACCCGGTTCGGCGGCGCGCCAGGGCTTCAAGAGCAGCGATGCGATCTACCAGATCATGCCGGACCGCTTTGCCAACGGCCTGCCGGGCAACGACAACGTTGCCGGCATGCTGGAAAAGGCCGACCGCAAGAACGGCGGCGGACGGCACGGCGGCGACATCCAGGGCGCCATCGACCACCTCGACTACATCGCCAACCTGGGCTTCACCCAGCTGTGGCCGACGCCGCTGGTCGAGAACGACGCGCCGGCCTACTCGTACCACGGCTACGGCGCCACCGACCACTACAAGATCGACGCGCGCTACGGCAGCAACGAGGACTTCGTGCGCCTGTCGGATGAAGCGAAGAAGCGCGGCATCGGCCTGATCCAGGATGTGGTGCTGTCCCACATCGGCATCAACCACTGGTGGATGAAGGACGTGCCGACGCCGGACTGGATCAACTTCGGCGGCAAGTTCGTGCCGACCCAGCACCACCACGTGGCCGTGCAGGACCCGTACGCCTCGAAGGCCGACAGCCAGAACTTCACCGCCGGCTGGTTCGTCGACACCATGCCCGACCTGAACCAGACCAATCCGATGGTCGCGAACTACCTCATCCAGAACAACATCTGGTGGATCGAGTACGCCAAGTTGTCCGGCCTGCGCATCGACACCTACGGCTACTCCGACGGCGCCTTCCTGACCGAATACACGCGCCGCCTGATGGCCGAGTACCCGAACCTGAACATGGTCGGCGAAGAATGGAACAACCGCCCGCCGGTGGTGGCGCGCTGGCAGCGCGGCAAAGTGAATCACGACGGCTACGTCAGCTACCTGCCGAGCCTGATGGACTTCCCGCTGATGCAGGCCATGCGCAACGGCCTGAAAAAGGAAGGCGGCAGCCTGAACGACGTGTACGAAACCCTGTCGCTCGACTACCTGTACCCGGAGCCGCAGAACCTGGTCCTGTTCGGCAGCAACCACGACATCGCGCGCATGTACAGCGCGGTCGGCGAAGACTTCGGCCGCTGGCGCATGAACATGGTGTTCCTGATGACCATGCCGCGCATCCCGCAGTTCTACAGCGGCGACGAGATCCTGATGACCAGCGCCGTCAAGCAGCGCGACGACGCCAGCTACCGCGTCGACTTCCCCGGCGGCTGGGCCGGCGACAAGGTGAACGCGTTCACCGGCGCCGGCCTGAGCGCCCAGCAGCGCGCGGCCCAGGACCTGGTGCGCCAGCTGACCAACTGGCGCAAGAACGAGCCCGTGATCCACAGCGGCCGCACCATGCAGTTCGGCCCCGAGAACAATACCTGGGTCTACTTCCGCTACAACGCCGACAAGCGCATCATGGTCGCCATGAACAACGGCGACAAGGCGGCCACGCTGAACACCGCGCGCTTCCAGGAGATGTTGAAAGGCGCCGCCGGCGGCAAGGACATCCTCACCGGCCGCCAGGTCGAACTGGCGACGGAACTGAAGCTGGCGCCGAAGTCGGTGGTCGTGATCGAACTGCCGGGCGCATGATGCGGCGCTCGCTGTTGGCCCTGGCGCTGGGTCTTGCCTTTAACGCCGCCGGCGCCGTCGACAAACCCGGCGCCGATGCCTTCTTCGACGCCATGGCCATCGCGGCGGCGCCCGGCCAGCAGGCGCGCTTCGTGGCAGGCGATAACCTGGCCGGCTATTTCGACGGTTTTACGCGCAGCTACGACAAGGGCGAAGGCTATGTGTTCAAGAGCGGCACGGTGTTCAAGAACTACATGAGCTTTGCCGGCGGCGTGCAGAACGCGCGCACGGCCGCCGGCGTCGAGGAAGACGTGCTGCCCTGGGGCCACCGCGTGCGCTACCCGAACGGCGCCGGCGAGGAACTGGCCCTGCTGTCGAAACAGCACGCGCTGGCCCTGCGCGTAAGCAGCACGAAGAACACGACGCTGGCCCTGCGCCCGCTGCTCAAGACCGCGGGCGCGGTCGCCCAGGCGGGCGGCATCGTCACCGTGGCGCCGGGCGCCGGCGCCACCCAGTTCATGGCGCTGGCGGCCGACCGCCCGTTCACCGTGGGCGCGGACCTGACCCTGTCGACGCAGGCGCTGGCGCAGTCGTTCACCGTGATCGCCGCCTTCGGCGCCAGCGCCGAAGAGGCTGCGCAACGCGCACGCGCCCTGGCGCAAGGCGACGCCATCGCCGCCGAGCGCCGCAGCACCTACGAAGCCCTGACGCGCAGCTACCTCGCGACCAGCGACAAGCAATACGACAAGGCGCTGAACTGGGCCAAGGCGTCGGCGCGCATGTTCGTGGTGAACGAATACGGCGCCGGCATGTGGGCCGGCCTGCCCTGGTTCCGCGAAAACTGGGGCCGCGACACCTTCATCGCCCTGCCCGGCACCTTGCTGGTATCGGGCGAATTCGCGGATGCGAAGGCCGTGCTGGCCAACTTCGCGCGCTACCAGAACCTGCGTGAACCACGCGACAAGGATTACGGCCGCATTCCGAACCGCGTGTCGCCGGACGAAATCATCTACAACACCGTGGACGGCACGCCCTGGATGCTGCGCGAAGCGATGGAAACCATCCGCTACACGGGCGACCGCGCCTTCGCCCGCCAGATGTACGAGCTGGCGGTGCCCTACTTCGACGGCGCCATCGCCAACCACCTCGGGGCCGACGGCCTGCTGCGCCATGCCGCGTCCGACACCTGGATGGATGCCCGCATCGAAAATCCCACGCACCAGCCCTGGTCCGACCGCGGCCCGCATGCGGTCGAGATCCAGGCCTTGTGGCACACGGCGCTGCAGGCCGGCGCCACGCTGGCCGGCTGGGCCGGCGACGAGACGCGTGCGCGCGCCTGGACCGATTTATCGCACAAGGTGCAGGCGAGCTTCCTGAAGCGCTTCTGGGACGGCAAGACGATGGCCGACCGCCTGCGCATGGACGGCAGCCGCGACATCAAATTGCGTCCGAACGCGCTGATGCTGTCCTCGATCCCCTTCGGCGACTTCGTGCCCGACGCGATACAGGCCGCCG
>DAMABW010000351.1:0-5167 GCA_031999925.1 Massilia sp.
CTGCTATGATCCGCGCTTTTGCCCGCACCACCTTATGGATGCCTTCCTGGTCGCTACCGGCATCGTCGGCCTCGCTGAAATCGGCGACAAGACGCAGCTCCTGGCCCTTCTCCTTGCCGCGCGCTTTCGCCGTCCGCTGCCCATCGTTGCCGGCATCTTTGTCGCCACCGTGCTCAATCACGCCTTTGCCGCCGCCGTCGGCGCGCTGGTGAGCGAGCTGCTGGGACCTTCAAGCATGCGCTGGGTGCTGGGCCTGTCCTTCCTCGGGATGGCGGTGTGGGCGATGATTCCCGACGAAGTCGACGAGACCGAGGCCTCGCTGGCCAGGTTCGGCGTGTTCTTCACGACCGTGCTGGCGTTCTTTGTCGCGGAGATGGGCGACAAGACGCAGGTGGCCACCGTGGCGCTGGCGGCGCGTTACCACGAGATCGCGACGGTGGTGGCCGGCACCACGTTCGGCATGATGCTGGCGAATGTGCCGGCGGTGTACTTCGGCGAGCGGATTGCGAACAAGATTCCGCTGACGCTGGTGCACGGGATTGCGGCGCTGATCTTTGCGGCGCTCGGTGTCGCCACCCTGCTCGGCGCCGGCGAAGGATTCGGCTTCTGATTACCGCCAGCGGCTCATCCACTTGTCGTAGAAGCCCAGGTCGCGCGGCACGGCGCCGGTGACGGCGCAGATGGCGCCGGCGAATTCGTTGGCGCGCGCCAGCGTCACATCGAGCGGCCAACCGCGTGCGCGGCCCAGCAGGAAGATCGCCGAGAACGCATCCCCTGCCCCCACCGTATCGATGACGAAGGGCGGCGCCGGCGTGTCGCGCGTGTCGATCGTGGTCCCATCCCGGTCGAAGTACACCGAACCGCGATGGCCCAGGGTCACGATCAGCGCCTGCAGCCCGAACATCTGCACCAGCCCTGCGCACGCCGAGCGGGTTTCGTCGGCGGCCAGCGGCGGATCGTTCGGACCGAGCTGGAAGTACCAGCCGAACAGCGACTGCAACTCTTCCTCATTCACCTTCACGATGTCGGCCGCGTGCAGCGCGTGGAACACGGTGCGTTCGCCGTACTGGCCTTCGCGCAGGTTGAGGTCGAGGAAGCGCGTGGCCTGGGTGTTCGATAAGAGCGCCTGCAGCGTGCCGCGCGAGCGTTCGCCGCGCTGGGCCAGGATGCCGAAGTAGATGGCGGATGGCGCGACCGACGCCATGGCCGCCAGCGCGGCCTCGCGTTCGATATAGTCGTAGGCCTGGTTCGGCACGATCACGAAGCGGTGGCCCTTGGCCAGGCGCTCGACCAATACGCGGCCGGTTTCCTCGATGGCGTCGCGCTGCAGGCCGGCCTGCGACATGGCGAAGCGCTCGAACTCGGCGCGCACGCTTTCGCCGTTGCGGTCTTCGCCGACACGCGTGATCATCAGCTGCGGCGCCATGAAGGCGGCCAGGTGGCGTGCGACGTTGAAGGGCGCGCCGCCCACCACCTGCTCGGTGGCGAAGTCGTCGACCAGGGCTTCGCCGAAGACGACGGTCGTCGTTTTTTCCACTGCTTTTTCCACCTCCGCGCTCACGCTTCAAACGGCACGGTGTCCTTGAAGGACGCGCGCTCGGCAAGCTTGTCGTGCAGGCGGGCCAGGTTGGCGTGGTCGCCGCGCCAGTCGATTTCGGGGAAGCGGAACGTCAGCCAGCCCAATGCGCAACCGACGGCGACGTCGGCCAGCGAATAGTTTTTCCCCATGCAGAAAGCGCCGTCGCCGAGCTTGTCGGACATGACCTGCAAACCGGCCGTCACCTTGCCCAACTGGCGCGCGATCCACTGCGGGCTTTGCTGTTCCTGCGGACGCAGCGTGCGTTCCAGGCGCACCAGCACGGCGGCGTCGAGCACGCCGTCGGCCAGCGCTTCCCACACCTTGACGTCGGCGCGGTCGCGGCCGTTCGGCGGCAGCAGCTTGCACACGGGCGTGAGGGTGTCGAGGTATTCGGCGATCACGCGCGAGTCGTACAGGGCGCTGCCGTCTTCCATCACCAGGCAGGGCACCTTGCCGAGCGGATTGGACAGGTGCACCTGGGTCGTCGAGGCCCAGACGTTATCGAGCTCGAACGCGTAGTCGAGCTTCTTTTCCGCCATCACGACGCGGACCTTGCGCACATAGGGACTGGTGGTCGAACCGATGAGTTTCATAGATGCTCGGAAAGGATAATTTAATAAGAGTATAACATTGGCACTTGGTCAAAAAACCGACGTCGCGGTCGCATTTGCTGCGCCTGCAACAAGGGACGCGGGCCAGTCCAATGGTAAAATCGACGTTTTTGCACGGACGCCCGCCATGACCGCTACCGCCCCACTTTCCTCCCTGTCGGCCCTGTCGCCGCTCGACGGCCGCTACGCCGCCAAGACCGACAAGCTGCGCCCGATCCTGTCCGAAGCCGGCTTCATGCACCACCGCGTGAAGGTCGAGATCTCCTGGCTGCAGGCCCTGGCCCAGGCCGGCTTCGACGAAATCAAGCCGTTTTCGGCTGAGGCGATCGCCCACCTCGACAAGATGGCCGCGGACTTCAGCGAAGCCGATGCCGCGCGCATCAAGGAAATCGAAGCGGTCACCAACCACGACGTCAAGGCGGTCGAGTACTGGCTGAAGGAACAGGTGAAGGACGTGCCGGAGCTGGTGGCGGCGTCGGAATTCATCCACTTCGGCTGCACCTCGGAAGACATCAACAACACCTCGCACGGCATGATGCTGAAAGCCGCACGCGATGGCGTGATCGTGCCGGCCCTGCAGAACGTGATCGCCAAGCTCACCGAGATCGCCCACGTCAACGCCGAGCTGCCGATGCTCTCGCGCACCCACGGCCAGACCGCCAGCCCGACCACCCTCGGCAAGGAATTCGCCAACGTGGTCGCCCGCCTGCAGCGCGCCGTGAAGCGCATCGCCGACGTCGAGATCCTCGGCAAGATGAACGGCGCGGTCGGCAACTACAACGCCCACCTGTCGGCCTACCCGGGCTTCGACTGGCAGGCGTTCTCGAAGGACGTGATCGAGTCGCGGCTGGGCTTAACGTTTAATCCGTACACCATCCAGATCGAGCCGCACGACTACATGGCCGAGATGTTCGATGCCATCGCGCGCGCCAACACCATCCTGCTGGACCTGAACCGCGACATCTGGACCTACGTCTCGCTGGGCTACTTCAAGCAAAAGCTGAAGGCCGGCGAAATCGGTTCGTCGACCATGCCGCATAAAGTCAACCCGATCGACTTCGAGAACTCAGAAGGCAACCTGGGCCTGGCGAACGCCGTGCTGCGCCACATGGCCGAGAAGCTGCCGGTCTCGCGCATGCAGCGCGACCTCACCGATTCGACCGTGCTGCGCAACATCGGCGTCGGCTTCGGCTATGCCCTGCTGGCCTACGACAGCTGCCTGCGCGGCCTGAACAAGCTGGAAGTGAATGCAGCGCGCCTGGAAGCGGACCTCGACGCCAGCTGGGAAGTGCTGGCCGAGCCGGTGCAGACGGTGATGCGCCGTTATGGCATCGAGAACCCGTACGAGCAGCTGAAGGAACTCACGCGCGGCAAGGGCATTACCCGCGAAGCGCTGCAGGAGTTCATCGGCAAGCTGGCGATTCCGCAGGAAGCCAGGGACCTGCTGCTGGCGATGACGCCGGCGAATTACACGGGGATTGCGGCGCAGTTGGCCAAGGCGATCTGAGGATCGTCTCCGTATGAAAAAAGCCCGCGTCAGAAATGATGCGGGCTTTTTTATTTGTGATCACGACGAATGACGGGTTTCGTAGGGTGGGCACTTGTGCCCACGCGGTGCCACGGATGCATATCGAAAAGCTTCTCCATGAGGGACGGGCTTCGATCTTTACAAGCTTTGCAGCAGACCAACCGCTCTACCGCGTGGGCTCGAGAGCCCACCCTACGAACCAGCGCCGCATCAATTGGTCCACACAAGCTTGACCCCCACCCTGCGCTCCAGCTCCAGCCTGGTCGCCACCGGCCCATACTCGCCATGGCTGCCGTTCAAATTCCGCCCCACCACCGACAGCTCCAGGTTCGGCCGCAAACGCCAGCCGAAGCGCGCATCCAGCGCCCAGTACCCCGGCACGCCAGGATTCTCGAGCGCCGCCACCTTGCGTAGCGCCACCTCCAGCTCGCGCCGCTCGTCGAACGCATAGTTCGAGCGCAGCTGCAGCGTGTGTTCCGGGTCCTTGCCTGCCGTTCCCGGCCCGGCCGCGTCGTTGCTGCCCGCCTTCAGGCTCAGCCGTTCGTGCAGCGCCGTGAAGCCGCCCGACAGGCGCCAGGCGCGGTTCAGCTGGTAGCTGCCCCACATCTCGATCCCGGTCGCCCTACCCTGCATCAAACTGCCGAAGGTAAGGAAGGACAACGTCGGATCGATTTCCTGGGTGCGCAGGTGGTCGTACTCGTTGTGGAACACGGTCGCCGAATACGACAGCCCCGGCAGCGGCTGGCCGCGGTAGCCGAGCTCGAACACCTTGGCCACCTCGGCGCGCACCGTGCGTCCGCCCTGCAGCAGATACGGCGGCCGGCCGGGGATATACGTGTCGACATCGAGCCGGGTCGGCGCGCGCACCGTGCGCGAGACGGCCGTCCACAACGTGTGGTGCGGATCGAGGCGCCAGGACAGGCGCGCGGTCGGCAGGAGTTCGTTGCCGGTGTAGTCGTTGCGCTCGACACGGGCGCCCAGGGTCAGGCTCAGGTCCGGGCGCAGGGCGATCTCGTCCTGGGCGAACAGGCTGGCCCAGGCCTGCTGCTCGCGCGCCGGCAGGAAGGCGATGGCGTCGCTGTTCGTCACGCGATCCCAGCTGTAGCGATAGTTGGCGCCCCACACCAGGCTGTGCGCACCCTGGACCGGCAGCGTGTGCTGGAACTGCAGGTCGGCGATCGACAGCGATTCGGTAAAGGTGGGCGGCACCTCGCGCCGCGTGTGGTCGAGGTAAGCCTGCACGCTCAGGCTGCCGCCATCGGCGAGCGCATGCTGCCAGCGTCCGGTGAGATTCGCGCCTTCGGTGTCGATATCGCCCAGGCGCAAATCCGTGCCGCCGACCGAGATGGCGCCCGGCTCCGGCTGCTCCAGCCAGCCGCGCAGCACGTTGCCATTGACGCTGAAGGTATCGGCGCCGCGCGCCCAGTCGGCGCGGAAACCGATTTGCGC
>DAMABW010000352.1:0-5166 GCA_031999925.1 Massilia sp.
GTCGCGCAGCACGGCGTCCAGCGTGGCCGGGTCGGCGGCGCCTTCCTGCAGCAGGCGCAAGGCTTCGGCGTAGTAAGGACGGGCGACGCGGTTGACGATGAAGCCGGGCGTGGACTTGGCGTGCACCGGGTCTTTGCCCCAGGCCTGGGCGGTGGCGTAGACGGTCTTGGCCACTGCCTTGTCTGTTGCGAGACCGCTGATCACTTCGACCAGCGCCATCAGCGGCACCGGGTTAAAGAAGTGCATGCCGACCAGGCGCTCGGGGTGGCGCAGCGGCGCGGCGATCGCCGTCACCGAGATCGAGGACGTATTCGTGGCGAGGATGCAGCGCTCGTTCACGATGCCTTCTAGCTCGGCGAACAGCGTGCGCTTGGCGTCGAGGTTCTCGACGATGGCTTCGATGACGATGGCGGCATCGCTCACCTGGGCCAGCGCATCGACGGTTTGCAGGCGCTCGCGGGCCAGATCGGCTTCAGCGGCGCCCATGCGGCCCTTGTCGACCAGCTTGTCGAAGACCTTGCCGATGTCGGCAACGGCCTTGGCTGCGGCGCCCGGACGCGTGTCGAACAGGCGCACCTGGTGGCCGGCAGCCGCTGCGATCTGCGCGATGCCGGAACCCATGGCGCCGCTGCCGATCACGGCAACGACGTTCTCCTTGGCCAGCGCTTCCATCATTCGCCCTTGAACTGGGCCGGGCGCTTGGCGATGAAGGCGGCAACGCCCTCGCGGTAATCGTGGCTGTAGCCGAGTTCGCGCATCATCTCGCCTTCCAGCTTCAGCTGTTCGGGCAGGGTGTTGGCGTAGCTGGCTTGCAGCGCTTTCTTGGTGAATGCCAGACCCTTGGTTGGCGCGCTGGCGAAGTGGTCGGCCATGGCCAGGGCTTCGTCCATCAGCGCTTCGTCGGGCACGCAGCGCCAGATCAGGCCCCACTCTTCCGCTTTTTCGGCGCTGAGTTTTTCGCCGAGCATGGCCAGGCCCGTGGCGCGGGCGTGGCCGATCAGGCGCGGCAAATGCCAGGTGCCGCCGGTGTCCGGGATCAGGCCGAGCTTACAGAAGGCTTCGATGAAGCTGGCCGATTTGGCGGCCAGGACGATGTCGCAGGCCAGGGCCAGGTTGGCGCCGGCGCCGGCGGCCACGCCGTTCACGGCGCAGATCACCGGCATCGGCAGCGAGCGCAGGGTCATGACCAGCGGCGCGTAGAATTTTTCCACCGATTCGCCCAGGTCGACGCCCGGCGCGCCGGGAGCCACCGCACGGTCGGCCAGGTCCTGCCCGGCGCAGAAGCCGCGGCCGGCGCCGGTCAGCACCAGCACGCGCACCGATTTGTCGGCTTGCAGTTTATCGAGGGCGTCGCGCACTTCGAGGTGCATCGCTTGCGTGAAGCTGTTCAGGCGGTCGGGGCGGTTCAGCGTCAGGACCGCGACGCCGTTTTCCACCATGTACAGGATCGATTCGTAGCTCATCTTTGTCTCCTCCGGTTTTTGTTATTCGTGCTGGTCGAAATCGACGATCAGCTTGTCGGTGATCGGGAAGGCCTGGCAGCTCAGCACGAAGCCGCGGGCGACTTCGTAGTCCTCCAAGGCGTAGTTCACGTCCATCTCGACATTGCCCTCGACGACCTTGCAGCGGCAGGTCGAGCAGACGCCACCCTTGCACGAGTAGCGCATGTCGATGCCCGCGCGCAGGCCGGCGTCGAGGATCGATTCCTTGTCCTTGTCCATCGTGAAGCTGGCGGCGCTGCCGTCCATGATCACGGTGACTTCGGTCTGGTGCGCGGCGCCTTGCGCCACCGGGCGCGGCTTGTGCTCGTGTTTCGGGATGCTGGCGGCGAACAGCTCGATGCGGATGCGTTCCTTCGGCAGGCCGGCTTCCTGCAGCGACTTCGAGACGCCGTGCATCATGTCCTCGGGGCCGCAAACGAATGCCACGTCGATGTCCCCGATGTCGATCCAGTGCTGGAGGAAGGCGCTGCACTTCTCGCCGGTGATGCGGCCGTTGAAGAGTTCGATGTCCTGCTGCTCGCGGCTCATCACGTACACGAGCTTCAGGCGGCCCATGTAGACGTCCTTCAGGTCGGTCAGTTCGTCGCGGAAGATGACCGACGACGAAGCGCGGTTGCCGTAGACGAGGGTGAAGCGGCTCTTCGGCTCGGCCAGCAGGGTCGTCTTGATGATCGAGAGGATGGGCGTGATGCCGCTGCCGGCGGCAAAGGCCAGGTAGTGGCGTTCGCTGGTCTCGTCGAGCGGCACGTTGAAGTGGCCCATGGGCGGCATCACGTCGAGCGTGGCGCCTGGCTGCAGCTGCTCGTTGGCCCAGCTCGAGAACAGGCCGCCCGGGGTGCGCTTGATAGCCACGCGCAGGGTCTCGTCCTGCACGGCCGAGCAGATCGAGTAGGAGCGGCGCACGTCTTCGCCGTCGATCATGGCGCGCAGGGTCAGGTGCTGGCCTTGCTGGTAGGCGAAGGTGGATTTGAGTTCGGGCGGGACGGCAAAGGTGACGGCGATGGCGTCGCGCGTTTCGTGCTTCACCTTGGCGACAGTCAGTGGATAGAATTTGCTCATGGTGCTGTTATTCGCTTTATTCGCTTAGTGGCACTTGAAGTAATCGAAAGGCTCGCGGCAGTCCAGGCACTTGTACAGCGCCTTGCACGGGGTCGAGCCGAACTGGCTGGTCAGCTGGGTGTGGCTCGAGCCGCAGTTGGGGCAGGCTACTTCGGGCTCCTTGAAGGCGCCACGCTTCACGCCGCCGCGCAGGCCGCTGATGTCGATGGCTTGCTCGACGGGCGGGGCGATACCGTAGCCCTTCAATGCGGCCTTGCCGGTCTCGCTCATCCAGTCGGTGGTCCAGGCGGGCGAGAGTTGGGTGACGATGCGCAGCTTGTCCAGGCCGCGTGCGCGCAGGGCTTCGCCCACGGCGTCGAAGATCACCTGCATCGCGGGGCAGCCGGAATAAGTCGGCGTGATCGTCACCACGCACTCGTCGCCGTCGAAGGCAACGTCGCGCACGATGCCGAGGTCGACCACCGAGATCACGGGAATCTCGGGATCAGGAACCTCGCCGAGCCAGGACCATACCTGGTCCAGCGTGACGCTCTGGGCGTGCATTTACCACTCCGCTCCGGGATAGGCGCGCTGCAGGAACTGCATCTCGGCCAGGATGTAGCCGAGGCGTTCGCTGTGGCGGCCCTGCTTGCCGCCGCGCTGCATGTAGGCTTCCGGCGATGGCATGGTGAGCGTGGCTTCGGCGAAGATTTCGCTGACGTGTTCGAGGAAGGCGGCGCGCAGGCCTTCGACCGGCGGAGCGATGCCCTGCTCCACCATGGCCTTGTCGATGTCGTCGTAGAGAAAGACTTCGCCGGTGTACATCCAGAGTTCCTCGGCGGCGGCCTGCATCTTGGCGTGGCTGACGTCGGTGCCGTCGCCCAGGCGCACGACCAGGTCGCCGCTGCGGCGCAAGTGATAGGTCACTTCCTTCAGCGACTTCTCGGCGATCTCGGCGATGCGTGGATCGGTCGACTTCAGCAGGCCTTGCATCAGGAAGTAGTGCCAGGTGTCGAAGAAGAACTGGCGCATCATCGTTTCGGCGTAGCTGGCGTTCGGCTGCTCGACGAGGAGGACGTTGCGGTACTGGTGCGCGTCGCGGTGGAAGGCGAGCTTGTCTTCGTCGCGGCCTTGGCCTTCGAGTTCGCCGGCGTAGGTGAGCCACATGCGGGTCTGGCCGAGCAGGTCGAGGGCGACGTTGGTCAGGGCCATGTCTTCTTCCAGGGCCGGGCCTTTGCCGCACAGCTGGGAGAGCTGCTGCGAGAGGATCAGGGCGTTGTCGCCCTGACGCAGCACATATTCGAACTTGGCGTCCATGGTGGCACTCACAGGTTCTTCACTTCTTCCGGCATCGGGAAGAAGGTGGGGTGGCGGTAGACCTTGCTGTTGGCGGGCTCGAACAGGGCTTCCTTGTCGGATGGGCTGCTGGCCACGATGTCGGCGGCGCGCACGACCCAGATCGAGACGCCTTCGTTGCGGCGCGTGTAGACGTCGCGCGCGTTGTTGATTGCCATTTCGGCGTCAGGGGCGTGCAGGCTGCCGACGTGCTTGTGGGCGAGGCCGTGCTGGCTGCGGATGAATACTTCCCACAGGGGCCATTCTTTGCTCATGGTTGTCTCCGTGATGCTGTGTTATTGGTGCTCTCGAAGCCGGCGGGCGACGAGTCACCGTTATCGATTACCGGATGCGTGCGTACCGCGTGGGCACGGAGTGCCTAGCGCGGCCCGGCCCACCCTACGGTCACCGCCGCGAGCCCGGTTTTGGGCCGCGTCCAGTTTTTACGCGGCTGCCTTCTTGGCGGCTTTCTTGTCGGCGTGGGCGACGAGGGCGTCGCGGAACCATTCGCCATCTTCCCAGGCCGTTACGCGGGTGCGCAGGCGCTCGCGGTTGCAGGGGCCGTTGCCCTTCAGGACATTGTGGAATTCGCTCCAGTCGATCTCGCCGAATTCGTAATGGCCCGTCTCTTCGTTGAACTTCAGGTCGGGGTCGGGAATGGTCAGGCCCAGGTATTCGGCTTGCGGAACGGTCTGGTCGACCATGCGCTGGCGCAGTTCGTCGTTCGAGAACAGCTTGATGCGCCATTTGCTCGACTGCGCGCTGTTCACCGATTCGGCATCCGAAGGCCCGAACATCATCAAGGAAGGCCACCACCAGCGGTTCAGGGCGTCCTGGGCCATCGCCTTTTGCTCCGGCGTGCCCTTGGCGAGGCTCATCATGATGTCGTAGCCCTGGCGCGCATGGAAGGATTCTTCCTTGCAGACGCGGATCATGGCGCGGGCATACGGACCGTACGAGCAGCGGCACAGCGGGATCTGGTTGATGATGGCCGAGCCGTCGACCAGCCAGCCGATCGCGCCCATGTCGGCCCAGCTCAGGGTCGGGTAATTGAAGATGCTCGAATACTTGGCTTTGCCCGAATGCAGGGCGGCCAACAGTTCGTCGCGCGACACGCCCAGGGTTTCGGCGGCGCTGTACAGGTACAAGCCGTGGCCGGCTTCGTCCTGGATCTTCGCCAGCAGCACCGACTTGCGTTTCAGCGTCGGCGCGCGCGTGACCCAGTTACCTTCCGGCAACTGGCCGACGATCTCGGAGTGCGCGTGCTGGGAGATCTGCCGGATGAGGGTCT
>DAMABW010000353.1:0-5161 GCA_031999925.1 Massilia sp.
CCGGCTTCGATGGCGAAGTTCTGGGTGAAGTTGTAGCCGACGAAGACGCCGGCGCCGGTTTCGCGGCTGGCACCGTCGACCTTGGTCGAGCCGACGTCGCCGCCGACATAGAACTGCGGCATTTGCTGGGCAAACGCCGACGAGGAAGCGATGAGGAAGGCTGCTGCGGCTGCGATTTTCTTGAACATGGTAAGTGATCTCTCGTATTAGTTTTCTTGGGTAGCGACCATCGCCGCCCCGAACGATTAACCCACATGTCATGTGCTTATCGAGAAGCCATGACGCGTGGGATTGACGTTATGCCACATTTCGGTGCACGGATACCGCACAGTTGCACGCGAATGTAGCGTAAAAACGACAACGCGAGAGGAGGGATCGTTAATCCCCGCTCTCGCGCCCCATTCACCGCTTATGCGGATCAGATGTGCAAGGCGTGCCCCAGCGCGCGCAAGGCCGCTTCCTGCACCGCTTCACCCAGGGTCGGGTGGGCATGGATGGTGCCGGCGATGTCTTCCAGCGTGGCGCCCAGCTCGATCGACTGGCCGAACGCTGCCGAGAGTTCCGAGACAGCGCGTCCCACCGCCTGCCAGCCGACGATCAGGTGGTTGTCGCGCCGCGCCACCACGCGGACAAAACCGTCCGTCGACTCGATGGTCATGGCGCGGCCGTTCGCCGCGAACGGGAAGTTGGCGCTGATGACGTCCAGCCCGGCTTTTTCCGCTTCGCCTGGCGACACGCCGACCACTACCACTTCCGGATCGGTGAAGCAGACCGCGGGAATCGCGTTCGGCGTGAAGTGGCGGCGCTTGCCCGAGATGATCTCGGCCACCATCTCGCCCTGCGCCATGGCGCGGTGCGCCAGCATCGGCTCTCCGGCCAGATCGCCGATGGCCCAGACGTTGCGCATCGAGGTGCGGCACTGGTCGTCGATCTTCACGGCGCGCCCGTTCATGTCGAGCTGCAGCGATTCCAGGCCCCAGCCGCCGGTGCGCGGACGGCGGCCGACGGCCACCAGCACGCGGTCGCAGGACAGCAGGGTTTCCTCGCCGTTGGCTTCGCGCACGCGCACGCCGTCGCCGCCGGCGTTCAGGCCCAGCACCGAGCTGCCCAGGCGCAGGTCGATCCCGAGGCGCTTGATCGCGGCGCCCACCGGTTTCGTCAGCTCCGCGTCATACGCCGGCAGGAGCCGGTCGGCCGCTTCCACCACCGTCACTTCCGCGCCCAGCTTGCGGTAGGCGGTGCCGAGTTCGAGGCCGATGTAGCCGGCGCCGACCACCACCAGCTGCTGCGGGATGGTCTCGGGCGACAGCGCTTCGGTCGACGAGACCACCATGCCGCCGTAGGGCATGAAGGGCAGTTCGACGGCCTCGGAACCTGCGGCCAGCAGCAGGTGCTCGCAGCGGATGCGTACCAGTTCGCCGTCATGCTGTTTCACTTCGACCGTCTTGCCGTCGAGGATGCGGGCGAAGCCGTTGATCACCTGGACGTCGTTTTTCTTGAGCAGGGCGCCGACGCCGCCGGTCAGGCGCTTGACGATGCCGTCTTTCCAGGCCACGGTGCGGCCCAGGTCGATGCTCGGCGCACTGGCCGAGATGCCGATGGCCGAGCCGCTGGCATAGTGCTGGGCCTTGTCGAACTCCTCGGCGGCGTGGATCAGGGCTTTCGAGGGAATGCAGCCGATGTTCAGGCAGGTGCCGCCCAGTTGGGCCGCCTCGACCACGATGGTCTTGATGCCGAGCTGGCCGGCGCGGATGGCGGCGACGTAGCCGCCGGGGCCGCCGCCGATCACCAGCAGATTGGTAGAGATAGGGTTCACTGCTTTACTCCACGAACAGGGTTGCAGGGCACTCGAGGTAGCCGCGGATGGTCTGGATGAACTCCGCCGCCACCATGCCGTCGATCACGCGGTGGTCGAACGAGGACGACAGGTTCATGGTCTTGCGCGCCACCATGGCGCCGTTCAGGATGACCGGCTTGTCGATGATGCGGTTGACGCCGACGATCGCCACTTCCGGCCGGTTGATGACCGGCGTGGTGACGATGCCGCCGAGGGCGCCCAGGCTGGTGATGGTGATGGTCGAGCCGGACAGTTCCTCGCGCAGGGCCTTGCCGCTGCGCGCCGCTTCGGCCAGGCGCGCCACTTCGGCGGCTGCCGACCATGGGTCGCGCGCTTCGGCGTTGCGCACCACCGGCACCATCAGGCCGGCATCGGTCTGGGCGGCGATGCCCAGGTGGACGGCGTTGTAGGTGGTGACGATGTTCGCGTCGTCGTCGAAACGGGCATTCACCGACGGGTAGCGGCGGATCGCCAGCACCACGGCGCGCATGATCAGCGGCAGCAGGGTCAGCTTCGGACGCTGGCCGGCGTAGCGGGTATTCAACTGCACACGCAGGGCTTCGAGTTCGGTGACGTCGATTTCTTCCACATAAGTGAAGTGCGGGATGCGGCGCTTCGCCTCGGCCATCTTCTCGGCGATCTTGCGGCGCATGCCGATCACCGGCATGGCTTGTTCGCCTTCGAGCACGGCGTAGCGGCGGTCGCCTTCGGCCGCCTTGCGCTGGCCGCGCGCCACGTGGGCGTCGAGGTCGGCGTGCTGGATGCGGCCGGCGGGGCCGGTGCCCGTCACGTACTGCAGCTCGATGCCCATGTCCCAGGCGCGCTGGCGCACGGCGGGCGCGGCCAGCGGCTTTTCGCCGGCGGCGCGGCCGTGGTGCGACGGCGCCGAGGCTTGACCGCCTGGCTGCGTGTACGAAGGTGCGGCCGGGCGCTGCGGTGCGGCCTGGGCCGGCGCCGCCGTCGCTTCGCTGGTGACCGTGGTAACCACGGTTTCCGGCTGGGCGACGGTGATCGGTATGAACTCGTCGACCGTGTCGCTGCCGCCGCCCGAGGCTTTGGCCGTGGACGTGTGCTGGCGCGCCGCCGTGGCGGTGTTGGCCGATGCGGCTTCGCCGCTGTGGTTGCCCGCGCCTTCGACTTCGAGGCGGATCAGTTCCGCGCCGACGGCCATCGCTTCGCCCAGCTTGCCGCCGAGCGAAGTGACGGTGCCGTTCACCGGCGACGGGATTTCGACGGTGGCCTTGTCGGTCATGACATCGGCCAGCACCTGGTCTTCCTTGACCGTGTCGCCCGGCTTGACGTGCCAGGCGACGACTTCGACTTCCGCGATGCCTTCGCCGAGGTCAGGCATCTTGATGACGTGAATACCCATTTATTTCGCCTCCATCGCACGTTTGAACGCGGCGCCGACACGGTCGGGGCCGGGGAAGTACGCCCATTCCTGCGCGTGCGGGTAGGGGGTGTCCCATCCGGTAACGCGCTCGATCGGGGCTTCCAGGTGATAGAAGCAGTGTTCCTGCACCAGCGCCGCCAGTTCGGCGCCGAAGCCGGAGGTGCGGGTGGCTTCGTGCACGACCACGCAGCGGCCGGTCTTCTTCACCGATTCGACGATGGTGTCGAGGTCGAGCGGCCACAGGGTGCGCAAATCGATGATCTCGGCGTCGACGCCGCTTTCCAGCGCCGCCGCTTCCGAGACCCAGACCATGGTGCCGTAGGTGATCACGGTGAGGTCGTTGCCTGGCCTGAAGATGGCCGCCTTGTCCAGCGGGACCGTGTAGTAGCCTTCCGGGACTTCGCCCATCGGGTGCTTGGCCCAGGACACGACCGGACGGTCGTGGTGGCCGTCGAAGGGGCCGTTGTACAGGCGCTTCGGTTCCAGGAAGATCACCGGGTCGTCGTTCTCGATGGCGGCGATCAGCAAGCCCTTCGCGTCGTACGGGTTCGACGGCATCACGGTGCGCAGGCCGCAGACGTGGGTGAAGAGGGCTTCCGGGCTCTGGCTGTGGGTCTGACCGCCGTAGATGCCGCCGCCGCAAGGCATGCGGATGGTCAGCGGGGCGGTGAAGTCGCCGGCCGAGCGGTAGCGCAGGCGCGCCGCTTCCGAGACGATCTGGTCCGACGCCGGATAAAAGTAGTCGGCGAACTGGATCTCGACCACCGGGCGCAGGCCGTAGGCGCCCATGCCGACCGCCGTGCCGACGATGCCGCCTTCGGAAATCGGCGCGTCGAACACGCGCTGCTTGCCATACTTGACTTGCAGGCCGTCGGTGGCGCGGAACACGCCACCGAAGTAGCCGACGTCCTGGCCGTAGACGACGACGTTGTCGTCGCGGCCCAGCATCACGTCCATGGCCGAACGCAGGGCCTGGATCATGGTCATTTGCGAAGTGCCAGCCTTGGCGGCGCCTTCGTTCACCGGGTCGTTTTCCACGGTATTGTTGTCGCTATCGCGTGCCATCTCACACCCCCAATTGTTGACGTTGGCGGCGCAGGTGTTCCGGCATGTCCTTGTAGACATCCTCGAACATCGAGGCCGCGCTCGGGACGCGGCCGTCGGCCAGCGTGCCGTATTGTTCCGCCTGCTTTTGCGCGGCGATGACCTCGGCTTCGAGGTCGGCCTGGACGCGCTCGTGCTCTTCGTCCGACCAGGCACCGATCTTGGTCAGGTGCTGGCGCAGGCGGGCGATCGGGTCGCCGAGCGGGAAGCGGGTCCAGTCGTCTGCCGGGCGGTAGCGCGACGGATCGTCGGAGGTGGAGTGCGGGCCGGCGCGGTAGGTGACCCATTCGATCAGCGTCGGTCCGAGGTTGCGGCGGGCGCGCTCGGCGGCCCAGCACGAAGCCGAGTACACGGCCAGGAAGTCGTTGCCGTCCACGCGCAGGCTGGCGATACCGGCGCCCACGCCGCGTGCGGCAAAGGTCACGCTCTCGCCGCCGGCGATCGCCTGGAAGGTCGAGATCGCCCACTGGTTGTTGACAACGTTGATGATGCAGGGCGCACGATAAACGTGGGCGAAGGTCAACGCGGTGTGGAAGTCGGATTCGGCGGTGGCGCCGTCGCCGATCCATGCCGAGGCGATTTTCGTGTCGCCCTTGATCGCCGAGGCCATGGCCCAGCCGACGGCCTGCGGCACTTGCGTGGCCAGGTTGCCGGAAATCGTGAAGAAACCCTTGTCCTTGACCGAGTACATGACCGGCAGCTGGCGGCCCTTCATCGGGTCGCGCTCGTTCGAGAGCAGCTGGCAGATCATGTCGACCATCGGGTATTCGCGCGCCATCAAGAGGCTTTGCTGGCGGTAGGTCGGGAAGCACATGTCGCCGTCTTTC
>DAMABW010000354.1:0-5158 GCA_031999925.1 Massilia sp.
CTGCTCGACCAGCCGGTTGGCGACCGCAGCCTGGTGGCGATGCTGCAGCGCCTGGCGTCGATGCCGGCATAAGTTCTGCTCAGCAGTGTGATTTTGTTACAACTTCAAATCGTGCGCGGCCGTGGCGGGGCTATATTGAAGACATGGCAGACGATCATCAACAAGGCACGGACGAGGCGCCAGGACCGCCTCTCGAAACCCGTCCCGACGCCCCCGTACGCGTACCCGACCGCCGCTCGGCCGATGGCCCGCCGCGCTACCAGCGTCCCGGCGACACGCCGTTTGCATTGGCCGGCCGGGTATTGTCCTCGCGCTGGCGCGCCCTGCGCGACCGCTTCAGCCGCGACTTCATGCGCCGCACGCTGCGCATCGGCGTCTCGGCCCGCATCTTCCACCCCGAACCGGGCTCGACCGGCCTGCGCAGCAAGAACCTGCAGTACCTGGAAGAGTCGATCGCCCAGTGGGTGATGTCGCGCGACGTGCTGGTGTTCATGATCCCGACGGTGAATACCAACGGGCTGCTCCACCCCAGCAACATCACGCTGCGCCACTACGCGCGCCACCTCGACGGCCTGGTGCTGCAGGGCGGGGCCGACGTCTCGCCGCAAACCTATTCCGAAACCCCGACCCGGCCCGAGTGGAGCGGCGACCGCGCGCGCGATTTGTACGAACTCGAACTGCTGCACGAATTCGTCGAGGCCGGCAAACCGGTGCTGGGCGTGTGCCGTGGCTGCCAGCTGATCAACGTGGCTTTCGGCGGCTCGCTGTACCAGGACGTGGCGACGAATGTGCCCGAGGCGCTGGCCCACGTGCACACCGACTACGACGCGCACCGCCATGCGATCGAATTCCCGCCGGGCTCCTCGCTGCGCAAGCTGTTCCCGAAGGCGACGCGGCCTGTGGTGAATTCGATTCACCACCAGGCGGTGAAGGAGCTCGGGCGCGACGTGCGGATCGAGGCGGTGTCGTATCCGGACGGGATCGTCGAGGCGATCCGGTACGACAAGGCGGACTTCGTGATGGGATTGCAGTGGCATCCGGAATTCCACCGGGCCGGCGGGACGGATTTGTTGGATTGCACGCCGGTGCTGGATGAGTTTTTGCGGGCGGCAAGGGAGACCAGGTTGTAGGTTGGTTTGCCGCTGATCGACCGGTGAGACGGTGGGTACTTGTACCCACCGTCTCACCGTGCGCGCCGTGCCACCGCATCCGCCACACCCATTCCGAAACACATCAAACACCCCCGCACACGCTTGCGAAATCGCTTGCCTCTCATCCTCCCCTCCATTACCATTGAATGAGAATGATTCTCATTCATTGAATCCGATGATGTCCGTCCATCCGAACAAGGGGCTGTCATGAAAGACCAAGCAAACGAGCCGTCCATCCTGCCGGCGCCAGACATGCGCCACCGCGACGCGGTAATGATCGCGTCGCTGCTGCACCTGATGTCGCACTACACCGCGCGCGACGAAAACGACCGTCCCTGCGTGCGCCTGGCCTCAGTGATCGAGCGCCACCTGTGCGCGCTGTCGCGCCTGCCCGAGCTCGACCCGGTACTGCGCGCCACTTGCGAGCAACTGTGCGAAAAATGGGCCGGCCTGGTCGACGACGGCATGCCGCGTCCGGTGGCCAAACCCACTTTCATGGAACGCATCATGCGCGGCAGCCGCCTCGGGCCGAGCGCGGCGTAGGGTGGTCGGCCCCACCCGGGCCGACGATCATCGGTGGCGTTGCGCCGTCCACCCTATGACCCTCTCATCGCCGCCAGAACCGCCGCTCGCCCCGGAAGGTATTGATCGCCGAGTGCACGATCGCCTCGACACTGCCTTCGCGCTCATACTGCTGGCGTAAGAGCGACGCATCGCTCCCGCTTGCCGCCGCGTCCGCCAGATGGCGCAAGCCGTCCAGGCTCCCCAGGGCTTCAGCATGCGGCTCCATCTTGCGCAGCGTCGTCAGGATATCCTCGCGCAGCGACACAGTCTCGTAGGTCTTCGGATGCGTGATCGACCCATCCAGCCCAAAGCGGCAGGCCTGGAAGCGGTTGTAGTTATAGACCAGGTAATCGTCCTCGACCGGCGGTTCTTCCACGCGCTGCAACAGGTAGCTGCACAGCGCCTGCAGGTAAGCCGCCAGCGCCGCCGCCCGCTGCACCGTTAGCGGCGTATCGCACACGCGCAGTTCGATGGTGCCGTACTCCGGCTTCGGCCTCAGGTCCCAGTAAAAATCCTTCATGCTCTTGATGATGCCGGTGCGCTCCATCTTGGCGTAATACGCGTGCTCGAAATCGCTCCAGCTGAGCGTGAACGGCGCCCGTCCGCTCATCGGGAACGCAAACACCGAGTTCAGCCGCGCCGAGTCGAACAGACTGTCATGCCCCTGCACGAACGGCGAAGACGCCGACAACGCAATGAAGTGCGGGATGTAGCGGTTCAGCGCATGCAGCAGGTACATCGCGTTGTCGCCATTCCCGCAGCCGATGTGCACGTGCTGGCCGAACACGGTGAACTGCTTGGCCAGGTAGCCGTACAGCGACGACAGATGCTCGAAGCGCGGCTTGGAGAAGATCTTCTGCTCGGACCAGTGCTGGAACGGGTGGGTGCCGCCGCCGGCAATGCCGATGTTGAGCGTATCGCCCGCCGTCACCAGCGTGTCGCGGATGTCCACCAGTTCGGCCAGCAGTTTGTTGTAGTCCGAGTGCACGCTCGAATTAATCTCGATCATGCTCTCGGTGATCTCCGGCGTCACGTTGCCGGGGAAGGGTTTGCGCGACAGCAGGTGCAGCAAATCGGGGCTGGCGGCGGTCAGGTCGAAGTCGGACAAACTGACCAGCTGCAGTTCGAGTTCGACCCCGAAGGTGAGCGGCTGGGACTGGGCAAAGGCTTCAAGCGGCATGGCGGTTCTCCGGTCGAATGTCTGGCGTCTCGCGTGCCCACATCAGGGCGCGCTGGATGATGATGGGACCGAATATCTCGAGCAGCATGGTCACCGCCGCCACCGAGCGCAATTCCTCGACCACCACCACGCCGGCCAGGCGCGCGTGTTCCAGCAGCAGGATGACGAACACCGACAAGGGTGCCAGCGCCACGCCGGCCAGGAAGCCCTTGCGCCAGGACACGCCGGAGAGGTGGGCAAAGGCGGTGACCCCGGCGGTCTTGGTCAGCAGGCGTGCAATCACCACGGCGACGGCCAGCCAGATCCCGGCCGCGACCTTTTCCCAGTCCAGGGTCGAGGCGGCGAACACGAACAACAGCACCGTCAGCAGTTCGCCCAGTGCGCCGAAGTTGCGCTGGGCCTGGCTGAAGGCGACGCGGCGGTGGCGCGCCACCAGGCCGAACGCGAGCGAGGCCACCACCGGCGACAGGCCGCCGGCGTAGGAGACCGCTACCAGCAGGATCACGGCAATCGCAAAGGCGACCGTGGCATCGTGGCGCGGGTTGCCGATCGCGCGCAGCAGGGCCGGCACCACCAGCCCGAACACGGCGCCGGTAAGCGCCGACACCGCCAGCAGCACCTGGCTGTTCCAGAGCGCATCGCCCAGGTCTTCGAAGGTGCGGAAGATCCAGAAGCCGATCACGGCATTGAAGGCGAACACCGCCAACACGCAGTTCTGCGCCGACAGGTGCAGCACGCGCTCCGTCACCTGGCCCGAACTGCGCTGCTCGTTGATCACGCGCACCACGGTGGCGGGGGAGGTGGCCATGGCCAGCGAGGCCAGCATCAGCGAGGTGAGTTGCGGCGTGCCGAAGGCCACCGCGATGAAGTAGACGGCAATGAAGGTGGCGCCTGACTCGACCAGGCCGCTGAGGCCGATCCACGGGTTGTTGCGCAACCAGCGCAAATTGATGCGGTAGCCGAGTTCGAACAGGATCAGGCCAAAGGCGACATCGGCCAGCATGGGAATGGCGCCGGCATCGGGCACGGGCAGCACGCCCAATTGCGGCGCGCCGAGGACGAAGCCGACCAGGCCATAGAAGCTGATGCGCGGGAGGTTGGTATAGCGCTGGCCGAATTCCCCGGCGATCCAGGCAATGGCAATCGCCACCGGCCACGCGAGGGTGTTCAGGATCGGCAACAGCTCAGTCATGCAATCTCCAGAAGTTGAAGCGAATTGGATAGGTAAATACAGCTCGGTTGCATACTACAGGCCGGCGCAGGGCGCACGATTGGTGCCGCCGACGTTGGCACAGACCTGGAGCAATATCGCGTTTTGCGGCAAGGCCGTCCGTGCTCGCACTAACAAAGTGCGGGGCGATCGCTGGCGCGTTGTCAGCAGGCACGCCGCTGGCTAGAATGGCGGCAGTTTCATTCCTGGCTGGCCGCCTCCGATTCCTCATTCGTCAACCGCGTTGGCGTTCCCTTCATGTCCGTGCAAGCTCCCCCTCCGCCGCAAGTTCGTCCGCCGATCCGCCTGACCGCCCAGCTGCTCACCTGTCTGGTGTTCCTCGTCATTGCCGCCGTGATTATCCTGGTAGCGCAGGACGAGCCCCTGTCGGTGTTCACCGGGCCGATGGGCGTTGGCAATCAGCTGTTGTTCGGGCTGGGCCTGTCGACGCTGGCGGCGGAGGGGTCGTATGTGAGCTTCCGGTTGACGGCATCATCCGAATCGACGCGCAAGACGATTGCGGCATATGCGCGGCTGGATTTGTCGGGATTCAATCCGGTGTGGATCAGCCTGGCAGCGGCGATTGGCGAGGAGCTGCTGTTCAGGGCGGCGCTTCAGCCGCTGCTGGGCGTGTGGATTACGTCAGTGATTTTCCTGCTGACGCATACGCCGGTGTACCAGTTCCGCAAGCTGGACAAGGCGACGCTGGTGCAGGCGGCCGGCGTGTTCGGGGCCAGCGTGGTGCTGGGATTCATCTACCAGTACGTGGGCTTGCTGGCGGCGGTGCTGGTGCACGTGGCGATCGATGTGGTGGGGTTGTACGTGGTGCGCAATGCGTTGCGTGGGCAAAGCCAGGCAGCGTAACCCGTAGGGTGGGCACTCCGTGCCCACGCGGATGTTGAAGCACTGTTGGCCCGCAAGCGCGGCGCTGACATTGACGGTTTGATGAGGCGTGCGCGGTGCACCGTTAACGCTGCCGCAGGCCAGCAGCCGTTCGGGTTGGCGTGGAGCTACCACTGATCATGCTTCCGCGTGGGCACGGGGTGCCCACCC
>DAMABW010000355.1:0-5145 GCA_031999925.1 Massilia sp.
TCAGCGGTTTGCCTTGCGGCGACATGAATACCACACGCGGCGACGGCAGGCCACGTTCGACCTGGCGCGCCTTGGCCGCATTGATCGTCGCCTCGAGGGGCTTGGCCAGCATCACCATCCCGGGGCCGCCGCCATACGGGCGGTCATCCACGGTGCGGTGGCGATCGGTCGTGAAATCGCGCGGATTCCACAAGGTCAGGCCCCAGCGTTCCTGCTCGAAAGCGCGCCGGGTCACGCCCGACTGCGTCAATGCGGCAAACATCTCGGGAAACAGGCTCACGACATCAAACTGCATCGGAACCTCGTTTCAATTTGGAGGGATCAGAAATCAAGACCCCAGTCCAGGGTAATCTGCTTTGCCTTGAGGTCGACGGTCTTCACGAACTGGTCCACGAAGGGCACCAGGCGTTCAGGCGTTTTTTCGGTGCTGGCCGGATCTTGCACAGGCTCGATGCGCAGGATGGATTGCGCGCCGTTGCTCATCATGTCGGTCACCTTGCCGAGGGCTTCGCCCTGCAGGTTGACCGCATCCATGCCGATCAGGTCGGACCAGTAATATTCGTCTTCCTCGAGTTCGGGAAATGCGCTACGCGACACATGGACGGCTGCGCCTTTCAGCGCCTCCGCCAAGTTGCGGTCGCTCATCCCGACCAGGGTGGCGACCACGTCGCCGCCATGCATCTTTGCGGTCCGCACGGTGACGGACTGCAGGCCCGACTTGTCGAGCCACCAGGTTTTCACGTTCAGCAGCGCATCGGCGTCCGTCGAGAACGGCGTGACGCGAATGGCGCCGGCAATGCCATAGGCGCCGGAAACATACCCGACCTGGGTCAGGTCGTCGGGGGCTTGCGCCCCGCTTGCTGCTGAAGCGGTCAAACCAGGCTTACCTTACTTAGGCAGCCGGGGTCTGCTGAGCGACCAGGCGAGCAACGGTTGGCGACAGTTGTGCGCCAACGCCTTGCCAGTAGGCCAGACGGTCCGCGGTGATCTTCAGGCCGACTTCGGCGCCCGAAGCCATCGGGTTGTAGAAGCCGATGCGCTCGATGAAACGACCGTCGCGGCGGTTACGCGAGTCGGTTGCAACGATGTTGAAGAACGGGCGCTTTTTTGCGCCGCCACGAGCCAAACGGATAACGACCATAATAATTCCAAAAAGTTGTACTGGACGGAGAAAGCCGACGATTATAGCGCGCAATGCCGCACGGCGGCAAGCGTTATGACAACAGGGCGCGCGGTCCCGGCCGAATTGCGCATTATGGCTGATTTTGCGCTGCGCCGCTACCCACCCTGCCCGCTTGTTGTGGTGGCGTATACAACTCGATACATGGCATTTACATAAATTGTGATGCTTTAAAAACATTCTTGCACCATACTTGTGCCCTCGTTTAACAAATTTGATCGCATGCCTTTCAAGAACAAGACGCTGGCGACCGCACTGGCGCTGGCCCTCGGTGGGCTGGGCGCGCACCGCTTTTACCTGCATGGCGGCGTCGACCGGTTCGGCGTGCTGCATGCCTGCAGCCTGCCGGTCGCCGGCCTGGTGTACAGCAACACCGCGGGCGGCGTCGACGCGTTCTACGCCTTGCTGCCGTTGCTGGTCTCGTACATCGTCGCCTTTATCGCCGCGCTGGTCATCGGACTGACGCCGGACGAGAAGTGGGATGCGCGCTTCAATACGGGAACGGGACGGCACACCCGGTCGAACTGGCTCCTCGCCGTCTTGCTGGTGACGACGCTGATGGTCGGCGCAACCGTGCTGATTGCGACCATTTCGCGCCTGTTCGACCTGATGTACACCGGCGGCGCCTACGGCTGACTACCCTTCCCTGCCTTCGCTAGATTCCGCTCGGCCAGCGGTACTTCGGCAACGTGGCCGGCGGGGTACCGCTGACGATCACGATTTCGCGGTGCGCCGTCAACTCGATGTCGCCGGGGTTGCCGGTATAGGGCGTGAGCACTTCCTTGTCGATCACATAGAAGCGGATCGGTCCCGCCAGCCCGGCCGTGCCGCTCGCCAGCAGCGGCTGGCGCCACAGCGCAAACAATTGCCCCAGCGTGAAAGTCTTCGGCACAGTCGTCTCGATGTGGATGGTGCCGGTCACGTCGTGGGTATGCAGCTCGTAGGCGCAGCCGCTGCGGCCGATGTTGTCGGGCAAGCCCTGGCGCACGCCGTCCTTGTAGATCGAGACCAGCGCGTGGATGTGGTAATCCTCGTTGATCAGGCAACCCACGCCGGCGACGGGCTGTCCGGTGCCGGACCAGGCTGGCCAACCCTGCGGGCTGTTGATGGTACCGGCGACCAGGTCGGTGTAGCCGGCGGCCAGGGAGACCGGCGGCGGGACAGGCACGGGTGGCGGAGGCGGCTGGGTGGTGGTGGGTGGCGGATCGTTCGCCGGGGGTGGATCGTCGTGGTCGCTGCCGCCGCCGCAGGCGGACAGCAGTGAGAAGAACAAGGCCAGTGCCAGGCACAGGCTGGATCGGACAGTGGCGAATCGCATATCGGCTCCCAAATGAGCCCGCTACCTGGCGGGCGTGGTTGGTGGATGAGTCGATGGTACGGACGCGGCTGTAGTGCTTCGTTTAAGCCAGATCAAGCTCGGCAGGTGGTCTCGTAGGGTGGGCACTTGTGCCCACGCAGTAGTGCATATCCGAGTCGAAACATCACGGAGCGGAGAGTCAGCGTCACGTATAGTGGCGCGTCAACGCATACAGTGAAACCGCGTGGGCACAAGTGCCTAGCGCGGCCCGGCCCACCCTACAAAAGCGACATCACGCGATGTCGCAGCCAACAAAAAAGCGGCCCGCAGGCCGCTTCCATATCGCAAACGAGCGCGATCAGAACTGCTCGACATCCAGCGCCAGCACACCGGCGCTACCCTCGACGATCGCCGAACGCAGACCCTGCGCACCAGACAGGATGTGATCCGCAAAGAAGCGCGCCGTGGCGATCTTGGCGCGCAGGAAGGCGGCATCGCCCTCGCCCGCCTCGAGCTTCTTCTGCGCCACCAGGGCCGCACGCGCCATCTGCCAGCCGCCCAGCACGATGCCGGCCAGCTTCAGGTAGAGCACGGAACCGGCGAACACGCCCTTGATGTTCGGCTTGACGTTGGCGACCACGAAATCGACCGCCTCTTCCAGCGCCGCCGCACCCAGGCCCAACTGCTTGCGGATGGCCGCGAAATCCTCACCCTGCACTTCGCCCAGCGCCGCTTCGACCTCGCGCACCTGGTCGATGATCGCCTTGGCCACGGTGCCGCCGTCGCGCGCGGTCTTGCGGCCGACCAGGTCGTTGGCCTGGATCGCGGTCGTGCCTTCGTAGATGGTCAGGATCTTGGCGTCGCGGTAGTGCTGGGCGGCGCCGGTTTCCTCGATGAAGCCCATGCCGCCGTGCACCTGCACGCCGTCACGCGCCACGTTTTCGCTCATCTCGGTCGACCAGCCCTTGATGATCGGGACCAGGTATTCGTACACGGCCAGGTTGGCACGGCGCGTGGTTTCGTCCGGGTGGTAGTGGGCCACGTCCGAGATGCCGGCGCCGACGTAGGCCAGCGCACGCGCGGCCTCGGTCTGGGCACGCATCGACATCAACATGCGCCGCACGTCCGGGTGGTTGATGATCGCCACCGGGCCGCTTGATCCCGCCAGGTCGCGCGACTGGACGCGTTCCTTGGCAAAGGCCACCGCCTGCTGGTAGGCGCGCTCGGCCAGGCCGATGCCCTGCAGGCCGACGCCGAAGCGGGCCGCGTTCATCATGATGAACATGTATTCCAGGCCGCGGTTTTCCTCGCCGACCAGGGTGCCGATGGCGCCGCCGTTGTCGCCGAACTGCAGCACGGCGGTCGGGCTGGCCTTGATGCCCAGCTTATGCTCGATCGACACGCAGTGGGCGTCGTTGCGCTCTCCCGGCGAGCCGTCTTCGTTGATCATGAACTTCGGCACGATGAACAGCGAGATCCCCTTCACGCCCGGCGGCGCGTCCGGCGTGCGCGCCAGGACCAGGTGGATGATGTTCTCGGCCATGTCGTGCTCACCGTAGGTGATGTAGATCTTGGTGCCGAAAATCTTGTAGGTGCCGTCGCCCTGCGGCACGGCGCGGGTGCGCACGGCGGCCAGGTCCGAACCGGCCTGCGGCTCGGTCAGGTTCATGGTGCCGGTCCACTTGCCCGAGATCAGCGGCTCGAGATAACGCGCCTTTTGCTCTTCCGAGCCGGCGGTCAGCAGCGCCTCGATGGCACCGTCGGTGAGCAGGGCCACCAGCGCGAACGAGATCGAGGCCGCGTTCAGCATTTCGGTGCATGGGGTGGACACCAGCTTCGGCAAGCCCTGGCCGCCGAATTCGCTCGGGTGCTGCACGCCCTGCCAGCCGGATTCGGCGAATGCCTGGAAGGCCACCTTGAAGCCGGCGGCGGTCGTCACCTGGCCGTCGTGCCAGAAGCTCGGCTCCTTGTCGCTCGGGTGGTTCAGCGGGGCGATGACTTCGCCGCAGAATTTCGCGTTTTCTTCCAGCACCGCTTCCACGGTATCGATCGTCGCGTCTTCGCAGCCGGGCAACTGGGAAACGACGTTCAGGCCGGCCAGTTCGTTCATGACGAACAGCATGTCTTTGATCGGGGCTTGGTAGCTCACGATATCTCCTCGGAATGGATGTAATTCAGGCCACGGTAGCCGGGCAAATTGCCGGACCAGCGTGGCCTGTGTGTTGTTCTTGCATGGCTGGCGGGATCGACAACCCAGGGTGGGTCGGTCCGCGTACGGCTTGAACCCACCTGTCACGGTTACGTCGATGCGCGCGAATGGTGGGTTCGAGAACCCACCCTACGATTAGCCGAGCTCTTGCACCAACTGCGGAATCACTTCGAACAGGTCACCGACCAGGCCGTAGTCGGCCACCGAGAAGATCGGCGCTTCCGGATCCTTGTTGATGGCGACGATGGTCTTCGAGTCCTTCATGCCGGCCAAGTGCTGGATCGCGCCCGAGATACCGACGGCGATGTACAGCGACGGGGCAACGATCTTGCCGGTCTGGCCAACCTGCCAGTCGTTCGGCACGTAGCCGGCGTCGACGGCGGCGCGCGAAGCACCCATGGCGGCGCCCAGCTTGTCGGCCAGCGGTTCCAGGATCTTGAAGTTGTCGCCCGAGCCCAT
>DAMABW010000356.1:0-5126 GCA_031999925.1 Massilia sp.
CTTCGCCATGAAAAAACCCCAAAAGTTGGTGTCCAACTTTTGGGGTTCAGTTCAGAAGCAGCCGTTCTTTATGCAGACCGTGTCAGCGATCAGTTGTCGCCGAAGGTGCGGCGGGCGCCTTCGAACGAACGCGGATGCGCGTTGCCGCTGCGGAAGCCGCCTTCACGGCGCTGGCCGCCTTCGCGCGGGGCCGCATTGTGGCCACCCTCGCGGTTGTAGCCGCGGTCGCGATTGTAGCCGCCTTCGCGCGGTGCCGATTCACGGTTGTAGCCACCTTCACGCGGCGCCGAGTTGTAGCCGCCTTCGCGGTTGTAGCCGCCACCCTGCGGTGCGCCATCGCGCTGGCCGTAGGGCTTGCTGAAGCTGCGCTGGCCTGGCTTGGCGGCGCTGCGGCCGTCGCCTGGTTTCCAGCCCGGACGCGAGGCCGAACGGGTCGGCGCGGCGCGCTTCGGCTCGAAGCCTTCCACCACGTTGACCGGGATGGTCTGCTTGGTGAAGCGCTCGATGCGCTTGACGTTGATGCCTTCGGCGTGGTTCACCAGCGAGATCGCGATGCCGTTGCGGCCGGCGCGGCCGGTACGGCCGATGCGGTGCACGTAGTCTTCCGGGAACTTCGGCAGGTCGTAGTTCACCACGTGGGTGATGTTCGGCACGTCGATGCCGCGGGCGGCAACGTCGGTCGCCACCAGCACGCGCACCTGGCCGCGACGCAGGCTGTCCAGGGTACGGTTACGGGCGCCCTGGTGCATGTCGCCATGCAGTGCGGCAGCGGCGAAGCCGGCGATATTCAGGCGGTCGGCGATCATGTCGGCGTCGCGCTTGGTGGCGGTGAAGACCACGGCCTGGTCCAGCGTGTCGTCGCGCAGCAGGTGGTCGAGCAGGCGGTTCTTGTGCGACAGGTCGTCGACGAAGTGCACGCGCTGCACGATGTTCTCGTGGCGGTTGGTGGCGCTGGCGATCTGGATGACCATCGGGTTCTTGGTGATGCGGCGCGCCATGTTGCCGACGACGCCATCCAGGGTGGCCGAGAACAGCATGGTCTGGCGGGTTTCCGGGGTCGCGTCGACGATCTTCTCGATGTCCTCGATGAAGCCCATGTCGAGCATGCGGTCGGCTTCGTCCAGCACCAGGATTTCCAGTTGCGAGAAGTCGATCTTGCCCGATTCCATGTGGTCGATCAGGCGGCCCGGGGTCGCGACCAGGATTTCAGGGTTCTTGGCCAGCAGTTGCATCTGCTTCGGGTAAGGCATGCCGCCCAGGATCGAGACGGCGCGGATGCGGCGCATCGAGGTGGTGTACTGCTCGGTGGCGGTGGTGACCTGCAGGGCCAGCTCGCGGGTCGGGGTCAGGACCAGCATCTTCGGCTGGGCTGGCTTGAAACGGACGCGTTCGCCGCGTGCGCGGGCCGCCTGCGCTTCTTGCGCAGGGGTACGGCCGGCAGGGGCCGGCTCGGCGCTGGCCAGTTTGTGCAGGGCCGGCAGCATGAATGCCGCGGTCTTGCCGGAACCGGTTTGCGACGAGACCAGCAGGTCGCGCCCGCCGATGGCGGCAGGGATCGCCTGCTCCTGCACCGGGGTCGGCTTGGTGTAGCCGGCTGCGGTGACTGCCTGGACGAGGGACGCGTGGAGACCTAGTGCTTCAAAACTCATTGTTCAATTTTCTTTCGGTAGAAATCAGCGCTCATGGATGATTTCGGAGCGCAAAATAGCAACGCGAACCAACACAACGAAATGACTCGAAAAAGAAAGAAATTTCGGCACAAAAGCTTTGCGCCGGGACGGTGTCAAGGTGCGACACGCAGGGCGGGAGGGCTTTATGGGAGGGTATCTGATTGATACGCCTGGCTTGCGAAGCTGCTAGTAAATCTGTGCTGACGCTGCTGCGGTCATGAGCCCGTTGGCTCAGAAATCACGTTCATTTTGCAGCGCACAAACGACACTATACAGCAGAATCAACTTGCTTGCACAGCGCTGTACATTTGATGTTGCGCAAACAGCGGACTTGATGAAAGTCCGCTGTTCGACAGGAGGGAGGGGTGATTGGCGCCTTGGCAAGACGCCGGAGCGTGCTCAGCGGTGCTTGCGCTTGCTCGATACGGCCACGCTCTTGCTCTTGTAGCGCTGGGTGCGCGCGCCACTGCGCTTGTCGCCGCGGTCGGCTTCCAGGGCCATGACGGCGCTGTCGACGATGTTCTCGGCGATGTCGCTGTGCATGCTGGCCGAGGTCTTCGGCACCAGGATGGTCGAGCCGGCCTTCAGGCGGGTCTGCGCCGGGATGTTGTTGGCCTGGCGGATGACTTCCGGGGTGGTGCCGAACTTCGAGGCCAGCGAGGCGATGCTTTCCTTGGCGCCGGTGATCTTGTGCGTGGTCCAGCTCGACAGCGCCTGGCCCCACTGCGCCAGGTTCAGGTGGAACTTCTCGGCGTTTTCCTTGGGCAGCAGGATCTTGGTCTTCTCGTCGCCGGTGATGACCGGGCGCTTGAACTGCGGGTTCAGGGCCTTGAACTCGGCCAGCGACATTTCGGCCAGTTGGGCGGCAACCGCCAGGTCGATGTCGCTGGTCTTGTCGACCGCGGTGAAGTAAGGCTGGTTGTCGATCACCGGCAGGTTGACGCCGTACTGGCCCGGGTTGGCGACGATGTTCTTGACCGCCTGCAGCTTCGGTACGTAGTTGCGGGTCTCGGCCGGCATCAAATCGGCCAGGCTTTCGAAGTCGGTCGGCTTGCCGGCTTCCTGGTTGCGCTTGATCGCCTTTTGCACATTGCCTTCGCCCCAGTTGTAGGCGGCCAGGGCCAGTTGCCAGTCGCCGAACATGGTGTACAGGCGCTGCAGGTAAGTCAGGGCGGCGTCGGTCGAGGCCAGCACGCCGCGGCGCTCGTCCTTGAACATGTTCTGCTTCAGGTTGAAGTCCTTGCCGGTGCCCGGCACGAACTGCCAGATGCCGGCGGCGTCGGCGCTCGACAGCGCTTGCGGGTTGAAGGCGGACTCGATGATCGGCAGCAGGGCCAGTTCGGTCGGCATGCCGCGCTTTTCGAGTTCCTGCACCACGTGGAACATGTAGAGCGAGGCACGGCCGGAAATGCGGGCCATGTACTCGGGCTTGGCGCTGTACGACTTGGCGTGGCGCTCGACCAGGTTGTTATTGATGTCGGGAATCGCGTAACCGCTGCGGATACGGCCCCAGACGTCGGTTTCCTTGTATTCGTCGACCTTCAGCATGGCGGCAGTGGCAGGCACTGCAGTGCGGGTCAGGGAGGCGCTCTGGGTGGCATTGGCCGGCGCGGTATCGATGGCCAGGGCGAGAGGTGCGGTGCAAACCAGCACGATCGCAGCGGCAAGGGAAGTATAGCGGGTCATGTCGTAGATAGCTTTCCAGTGTTGCGTCCAGGAACGGCAGGACTGACGATAAGGGGGCAGTGTAAGTAGCTGCGGCTGAGGCAGTCAAGCCTTACGTCGGCCCGGTTACAAATTTTTCTGTCTACTCATTATGCTAACAGGCAATACTTTATGGAACTTTTTGCAGGGGTATCTTTCTTTTGTTTGGCATTGGCATAGGAGTAGGGCAGAACAATGCCAAGGTACTCCCGGTGGGTATGCAAAAAATTGCCGTACAGAAGATATTCTTTAAAGCAATTAAAACCGTTGTGGCTGGCTTTCCGGAACGTCAAGCACCGAACCGGTACTGTTCGCTTCGTGACGCTCTCAACTTACCCGGCGCGCATTGCCGGTCTATGAGCGTACGCAAACTCTGCGTACAATCGCGCTTTCGCCCCAGGCGTTTCTTCTTATCGAAAGCACCACATGAGTCCTGCTAACCCCAATGCCGACGACGACGCGATCGTCGCCACCCGCCGCTGGCTGGAAAAAGCCGTGATCGGCCTGAACCTGTGCCCGTTCGCCAAGTCGGTGTATGTAAAGGAGCAGGTGCGCTATGTCGTGTCGCCGGCGCGCACGCCCGAGGAATTGCTCGAGCAATTGATGGACGAGCTGCAGCGCATGTCCGATACCCCGGCCGAGGAGGTCGACACCACGCTGTTGATCCATCCCTTCGTGCTGAACGATTTCATGGACTACAACGAGTTCCTGGACGTGGCCGATGCCGCCGTCGAGGACATGCATCTCGACGGCGAACTGCAGGTGGCCAGTTTCCACCCCGACTACCAGTTCGCCGATACCGACCAGAACGACATCTCGAACTACACCAACCGCGCGCCGTACCCGATCCTGCATCTGCTGCGCGAAGACAGCATCGCGCGCGCCGTGGAAGCCTTCCCGGATGCCGCCGAGATCTTCGAGAAGAATATCGATACCATGGAAAACCTGGGCCACGAAGGCTGGGACAAGCTCGATGTCGGACCAGCACGATAAGCCGAACCCGCCGGCATCGCCGCGTCCGGACACTCCCTGCGTGGCGGTCTGCTCGACCACGTTCGACGAGGTTTGCCGCGGCTGCGGCCGCACCGTTGCCGAAGTCGCGAACTGGGTGGCGATGTCGCCCGAGCAGAAGGAAGTCGTGTGGGAACGTATCCTGGCGCAAGGCTATCCGCGCCGGAATACCTGATCGTTTCGACAATATTCGAGCACGGTTGAAACGCGGCCGTAATATGGACGCGGCGTATGCGATCATAGCGCCGAGACCGCTAGTCGTTGTGCGTGCAGGACCGGTGGTTTCAGTATGGTTGTGCAAGTCCAACGCATAGTGACTGGCTGCAATTAACTGTGCATAATCGTGGGCTTTCGCACACCCGAAAGCCGGCCGAGCTGGCTCAACCATTGCGGCCACGACGATGTTTTCCTTTGATTTGCGCGCACTGCGTTCCAGACTGGGCCGTTTATATGGCCGCTCGGTCTATGGCGCGCTGATCGTCGTGGTGGTCGGCGGCCTGGTGATCCCGGCGCTGGCGGCGGGCTACCTGCTGCTGGCGGTGCAGGAGCGCCGCGCCACTGTCGCCGAACTCGACGCCACCTTGCAGCGCAATGCCGAAATCCTCGCCCTCGGCATCCAGGAATCGCTCTGGAACATGAACACCGACGCCGCGCGCTCGCTGGTCGACTCGGTGATGCGCGACCCGTCGGTGGTGCGGATCCAGGTGCATGGCGTGGCGGGCAGTCCGGCCGACACCAGGC
>DAMABW010000357.1:0-5122 GCA_031999925.1 Massilia sp.
CGGCCGGCGAGCAGGATGCGCGTGGCCGGCGACGCGCCTTCGGTCATGCTCAGGAAAATCGGCGCGGTGGCGGCGGGATTCAGGATGGGCAGCATCGTCACCAGCACGAACAGGAAACTCCTGGCGGCGGCGAGCAGCAAGTCGACCGTCATCGTCCGTCGTACCCGGCGGGCAGGGGCAGCGGCGTTCCCGCGGCGTGAATGGACTGCATGGTGAAAGTTCCCGGCACGGACGTGAAAGCGCTCAATCTACAGGAAGTCGGGGCCTGATCGGCACACTGCTGGACCGGCACGGGGGCGCTGGCCGCGCCACCAGTCACACCACGGCAGGGCTGAACGGCTCGGGCCGCTGCGCCAGCAGACGCGACAGCCGCTGCAGCCCGGCCTGTAGCTGCCCGCGGTCGCGGATACTGCCCAGCGAGATCCGGATCGCATTCACGGCCCCGGCCCCGGTGGCGAACGCCTCCGCCGGCGTGACGGCGATGCCTTCGCCCTCGGCGGCGCGCGCAAGCTGGGCGGAGTGCCAATAGGCCGGCAACGCGAGCCAGACATGCAGGCCGTCGCCGGCGCCGCTGTAGCGTCCGGCCAGGACATCGCGCGCCATGCGCTGGCGCTGGCGCGCTTCCTTGCAGACGCCTGCCAGCAAGCGGTCGGCCGTGCCATCGACGATCCACTGGGTGGCCAGTGCGGCTGTGAGGGGCGCGGCCATCAACGCGAACGCGCGCAGCGCGACCAGGAAACGCTCGCGTTCCTGCGGGTCGCGCACGAGGACAAAGGCGACACGCAAGCCGGGCGTCAGGCATTTCGACAGGGTCGCGATATAGAACACCTGTTGCGGAGCCAACGCGGCAAGCGGCGGCGGCGCGGCCTCGGCCAGCAGCCAGTAAGGGTCGTCCTCGACGATCCGTACATGGCAGCGCTGCGCGACGCGAGCGAGTTCCTCGCGCCGCCCTTGCGGCATGGTAATGGCGGTGGGGTTCTGCAAGGTCGGGTTCAGGTAGACGAGCGCGGGCCGGTGCCGGCGGCAGGCTTCCTCGAGCAGCGCGGGCACCATTCCATGTTCGTCCGCGTCCACCGCGACGAGGCGCCGGCCGAATTGGGTCGCCGCGGCGCGCAAGCCGGGATAGGTCGCCGGCTCCGCCAGGATCGCATCGCCCGGCTGGGTCAGCGCCAGCATCAATGCGGCGATCGCCGCCTGCGCACCCGGGCAGACGACGACCTGTTCGGGATCGAGCCGCCCCAGCATCGGCGCCAGCCAGGTGGCGCCGGCCTGGCGGTCGGCCTCGCTTCCCCCGCCCAGGTGGTAGGTCATCAGCAATGCGTTATCGGCCCGCATCAACACTTGCGACAAGCCCTGTTGCAGCATGTCGTCGAAGTCGACGCCCTCCGGCGGCGGCGGGGTATTCATGCTGAGGTCGAGGACCGCGTTCAATTCGACCTTCGGCGCCGCGACATAGGTGCCGCGCGCGCCGCGTCCCTCCAGCAGATTGCGGCGCCGGGCTTCGTCGTAGGCGCGTGTGACCGTCGTCAGGTCGACGTCGAGTTGTGCCGCCAGCCGGCGTTGCGGCGGCAGACGGTCGCCCGGCTTCAGCAATCCCTCCGCCACGGCCGCCTGCATGGCGTCCGCGATCTGCAGGAAACGTGGCCCGCCCTGGGTGCGCAAGCGCGGCAGCCAGCTTGCCGGATCCGCATCTTGTATGGTTTTCAACTGGGACATTTTGTCTCAATGTATGGAAATTGCTTTTAAGTAGAATGCCTCAACTTATGCAGCAACACCATCCTCCCACGGCATTCGCCCGTGTTTTCTTTTCATTGCCTGGAAATACTCAACATCATGGAATGGTTCCCCGTCCTCGCCGTCGCCTTCAAATTCATCGTGCTGGGCACGGGCATGTTCTTCGCCATCAAGTGGCATTACGACCAGGGCAAGAAGGGACGCGAAAAGGAGCGGCGCGAAGTGCTGCGCGCAGCCGTCAAGATCGGCGTCATCTTCGTGGTGTTGACGCTGGTGCTGGTGTACGGCACCTGGTACCTGGCGACGAAGCTCGGTATGGACCTGAGCCTGTAGGGATGGCGACGTCATCTCCGGCCGGCATCCTTTACCGCGCCGGCGATCCCCATCGCTTCGCTTGACGGGCGATGGGGCCGACTTTCCTAGTTGGCACGCAGCGGCGGCAGCAGGTGGCGGAAGGTCGGCTCGATGTTCATCGCATGCAGGTGGCGCACGATGTCCTCGAGGCTTGCATCCTTCAACAGCAGGCCTTCGGGCGTGGCGCCCGCCGCCGCCGTTGGTGCTGGCGCTGGCGTGCTGTCGGTACTTGCCATGCCTGCGCCGCGCGACTGCAGGCGTTCCAGGGCGGCGCCGAAACGCGCGGCATCGATGCTCTCCAAACCTTCCAGGAAGGCGGCCTGGGCCGCTTGCGGCGGCGCGATCTCCAGCCCTGGTTCGCCGATGAAGGAAGCGCCCATGCCCGGATTGATGAAGGCGGTCCAGCGGCCGCTGTCGCGGTTCAGGCAAGGCGGCAGCTCGACCGGCGCGCCCAGGCTCGGCTCGATCTCGGGAAAATACGCCTGGCGCAGCAGTTCGACGAACCGGCCCGCTTCGATCGAGGGCAGCGGCGTGGCCAGCGACAGCCACAGGCAGAATCCTTCCTGGCTGGCGATGCTCACGGCCGGCGCCGGCAAGTCGAGTTCTTCCTGCAGGGCATTCGCTACCTCGCACAGCAGGGTCCAGTGGCGGCCTTCCTCGGCCTTCGGGATCTTGTGGAAGGGGATCGCGATGGTGCGGGTCATGCCTTCGACGGCGGTGATGTCGGGCGGCAGGGTCTGCTGGCCGAGGATGTGGGCTTGCAGCGCTTCTTCGGTGACGACGCCTTGCGGCAGGTAGAGGCGCATCAGTTCCTGGATAAGCTTGAGCATGGGTTCCTTTCAGTCTGTAACTTTGCGGCGCAGCGCCTTGACCTGGCTGCTGCGCGTCTTGCCGTCGAGGCGGCGCAGTTGCGAGCCGCGCGTCGGCCGGGTGGCGCGGCGCACGACCGGCACTTCGGCGGCGGCGTCGACCAGTGCCTGCAGGCGGCGCAGCGCGTCTTCCTTGTTCTGCTCGAGGCTGCGCGATTGCTGGGCTTTCAGCACCAGCACGCCGTCCTGCGAAATGCGGCTGTCGCGCAGTGCCAGCAGGCGCTCCTTGACGGCCGCGGGCAGCGAGGAAGCGGGAATGTCGAAGCGCGCATGCACGGCGCAGGACACCTTGTTCACGTTCTGTCCGCCCGGTCCCTGGGCGCGGATCGCGCTGAATTCGACCTCGGCCGGATCGATCCGGGGCTTCATGGGCGGATGGGGTGGGAAACGGTCATGGCCCGCATGATAACGGCTGGCCGGGTCCGGGCGCCACTATTCAGGCTGAATAGCTTAATGAAGAAATAAGACGACCGTACTTTTTTGCGCTATAGTTGCCGGGGCAGTTCAACTCGCGCAGTCAACTATTAAAAGGAAGAGACATGAGTGCAGACTACGTCGTTCACGGCAGCGTTGCCGTCATCACCCTGAACAATCCGCCGGTCAATGGCCTCGGCTTCGAGACGCGCGCGGCCGCCGTTGCCGCCCTGCGCCGGGCCGAAAGCGACGCAGCCGTCAAGGCCGTCGTGATCACCGGCGCCGGCAAGGTGTTTTCGGGCGGCGCCGATATCCGCGAATTCAATTCGCCGAAAGCGCTGGCCGAACCGAACCTGCACACCCTGATCGCCACCGCCGAACAGCTCGAGAAGCCGGTGGTCGCGGCGATCCACGGCGTCTGCATGGGCGGCGGCCTCGAGCTGTCGCTCGGCTGCCACTACCGCGTGGCGCTGCCCGGCGCCCAGGTCGGCCTGCCGGAAGTGAAGATCGGCCTGGTGCCGGGCGCCGGCGGCCCCCAGCGCCTGCCGCGCGTGGTGGGCCTGGAACTGGGCCTGAACATGATCGTCTCGGGTAACCCGGTGCTGTCGGAAAAGCTGGCCGAAACGAAGTTGTTCGACCGCGTGTTCGATGCCGGCGCCGACCTGGTCGCGGCCAGCGTCGAGTTCGCCAACAGCATCGCCGACGTGCGGCCGCTGCCGAAGGTGCGCGACCTGAAGATCGATTATCCGAACGCCGAGGCCTTCTTGCAGTTCTCGCGCAACACCGTGAAAGCCATGGCCGGCCCGTTCCCGGCGCCGCTCGAATGCGTCGAGTGCGTGGCAGCGGCGGTGACGAAAAAAATCGAGGATGGCCTGGCCTTCGAGCGCGAGCGCTTCTTCGCCCTGGCCCAGACGAGCGAATCGCAGGCGCTGCGCCATGCCTTCTTCGCCGAACGCGCCGCCAGCAAGGTGCCGGACGTCCCGAGCGACACGCCGACCCGCACCATCGAGCGCGCCGCCGTGATCGGCGCCGGCACCATGGGCGGCGGCATCGCCATGAACTTCGCGAACGCCGGCATCCCGGTGACCATCCTGGAAACGAAGCAGGAAGCGCTGGACAAGGGCCTGGCCACCATCCGCAAGAATTACGAGAACACGGTCAAGAAAGGCAAGCTGGCGCCGGAGAAGGCGCAGCAACGCATCGGGCTGATCACCGGCACCCTGGCCTATGACGACATCGGCCAGGCCGATATCGTGGTCGAAGCCGTGTTCGAGGACATGGAGGTCAAAGGCCAGGTGTTCCGCAAGCTGGACGAGGTGATGAAGCCGGGCGCGATCCTGGCCTCGAATACCTCGACGCTCGACCTGAACCGGATTGCCGACTTCACCTCGCGTCCGCAGGATGTGATCGGCCTGCACTTCTTCAGTCCGGCCAACGTGATGAGGCTGCTGGAAATCGTGCGCGGCGCGAAGACCGGCAAGGACGTGCTGGCCACGGCGCTGGCGCTCTCCAAAAAGATCCGCAAGACCGGCGTGGTGTCGGGCGTGTGCGACGGCTTCATCGGCAACCGCATGGTCGAGCAATACCTGCGCCAGGCTTTCTTCCTGCTGGAAGAAGGCGCGCTGCCCGAGCAGGTGGACAAGGCCATCGAGAAGTTCGGCTTTGCCATGGGGCCGTTCCGCATGAGCGACCTGGCCGGCAACGACATCGGCTGGCATATCCGCAAGCGGCGCGCCGTCGAGTCGCCCGGC
>DAMABW010000358.1:0-5109 GCA_031999925.1 Massilia sp.
CTCCTCGTTTTTATATGTTCGCCCGTTCAAGGCGTGAAAAAGAACCGGTACAGGTGATGATCGTAGGGTGGGGTCCTTGATGCTGGGGGCATCAAGGACGTGCCCACGCGTGACGTTCGCATGACGCATGCTTTACGCGTGGGCACGGGGGCGCCCACCCTACCTTGCAGCAGCCAACAATCAGGCGACGGCTACCAGCCGATCGAGCTTCTCGCCGTCCGCGAGGAGGCTGGCGGAATCGGAGTCATGCACGATCCTTCCCCGATCCAGCACGATCGCGCGCGAGGTCAGCGACAAGGCCAGCCGCGCATGCTGCTCGACGACGATCACCGACATCCCTTCATCCGCCACCAGCCGCCTGATCACGCGCACCAATTCCTGCACGATGATCGGCGCCAGGCCTTCCATCGGCTCATCCAGCAGCAGGATGCGCGGGTTGGTCATGAGCGCGCGGGCGATGGCCAACATTTGTTGCTCGCCACCAGACAATTGATTGCCCATGTTCGCGCGGCGCTCATGCAGTCGCGGGAAGATCTCGTAGATCTTGGCCAGGTTCCACGGCCCCGGACGCTCCACCACCGTGAGGTGCTCTTCCACCGTCAGCGACGGGAACATGTGCCGCTCCTGCGGCACCCAGCCCAGCCCCGAGCGCGAGCGTTTGTAGGTCGGCACCCGCGCGATGTCGCCACCAGCCCAGCGGATCGAGCCCTTGTGCAGCTTGGTCAATCCCATCAGCGTCACCAGCAAGCTGGTCTTGCCGACGCCGTTGCGCCCCAAGAGCGCCAGGCTGTCGCCCTCGTTCATGGTGAACGACACGTCTTCTAAAACGATCGACTCGCCGTATCCGGCGGTCACGCGGTCAAGCGCAAGCAATTCAGGCATGTTCGGCCTCCCCCAGATACACTTCCTTCACGCGCGGATCGGCCGCGATTTCCTCGGGCGTGCCTTCGGTCAGCACCTTGCCGCCCACCAGCACCGTGATACGGTCGGCGAAGCGGAACACCAGGCCCATGTCGTGCTCGATGAAGAGCACGGTCACGTCGCGCGGCAGGCCGGCGATGACCTCGAACAGCTCCTTGCTCTCGGCCGACGGAATGCCCGCCGCCGGTTCGTCCAGGAGCAGAATCGTCGGCTTGGTGGCCAGCGCCAGGGCGATTTCCACCAGGCGCTGCTTGCCATAGGCCATGCTGCGCGTGATACTGTTTGCCTCTTTCGTCAGCTTCAGCGTGGCCAGCAGGGCCATCGCTTCCTCGACCACGTCCGCGTGGTTCGCGACCGTCTTCCACCACACCTTTTGCAGGCCGCGCCGTTCGCAGATCGCCAGCATCACGGATTCCAGCACCGTCATGCCCGCGAACAGGGTGTTGATCTGGAAGGTTCGCGTCATGCCGCGCTTTACCCGCTCATGTTGGGCCAGTTTGGTGATGTCCTCGTTGCCGAGCCAGACCTTGCCGCTCGATGGCGGAAAGCCGCCTGTGAGCAGGTTAATGAAAGTAGTCTTGCCGGCGCCGTTCGGGCCGATCAGCGCGTGGCGCGCGCCGGGTTCGAAAGTCAGCGAGATATCGGTATTGGCCTTGAAGCCGCCCCACTGCTTGCAGAGCGCTTCGGTGCGCAGGGTCATGGTCATGCTGCCTCCTGGCGTTTGAATTTAGCGACGATCTTCTCGAGACCGCCCAGGATGCCGCCGCGTGCGAACAGCACGATCAGCACCAGCAGCAGGCCGATGTAGAACTGCCAGTAGGTCGGGTCGAAGCCCGAGATCTTGTCCTGGGCGATCATGAACACGGCCGCGCCAACCAGTGCGCCGTACAGGCGTCCGGTCCCGCCCAGCACCAGCATGATCAGAAGTTCCGCCGAACGCGGGAAGCCCAGCACGTCCAGGCCCACGAACTGCGTGGTCTGGGCCAGCAGCGCGCCGGCGATGCCGGCCACCGCTGCGGCGAGCGTGAAGACGGCCACCAGCCGGCGGTCGACGTGCGCGCCGATGGCCGGCATGCGGCGCCCGCCTTCGCGGATGCCGCGCAGCGACAAACCGAAAGGCGAATTCACCAGGCGGCGCATCGCCACGAACAGGATGAACAGCACGCCGAAGCTGTACCAGAAGGCCGTCTTGCCGAACAGGTCGAACTCGAAGGTGCCGAACAACGGCTCCATCACCATGCCCGACAGACCGTCGACGCCACCGGTGATGAAGGCGGCCTTGTTCGCCGCCTCGAACAGCATCAGGCCGATACCGAGCGTGACCATGAGCCGCGCCAGGTCCTGGCCGCGCACCACCAGGAAGCTGACGATGAACCCAGCCACCGCCGCGACCACGGCCGCCGCCAGCAGGCCGGAAATCGGCTCGCCCCAGCCATGCACCGACAGCAGGCCGGCGGTGTAGGCCCCCAGCCCGAAGAAAGCCGCGTGACCGAGCGAGACGATGCCGGCATAGCCCAGGATCAGGTCGAGCGACATCGCGAACAGGCCGATGATCATGATCTGGCTGATCAGGACCAGGTAGTCCGGGAAGAAGAAGTAAGAGGCCACCGGCAGCAGCCAGAACACGATCTCCAATGCCTTCCAGCGGTCGTTCGGCAGGCGCAGCGCGCTGTGGTTCACGGCTTGCGCCTCCACATTCGGGGCAGCATCGTTCTTGGCCTGGGTGTTGGCACCTGCGGCCGTCGTCGAATAGGCGTTCATGCTTTCCTCCGTACCAGGCCGAACGGGAACAGGATGAGCAGCACCACCATCAGCGTGTAGATGACGAAGGCGCCCACTTCCGGCACATAATATTTACCGGCGACGTCGAACACGCCGAGGATGATCGCGGCGATCAGCGGCCCCTTGATGGAACCGGCGCCGCCCACGGCCACCACCAGCAGGAAGTAGACCATGTACTTGACGGGGAAGCTCGGGTCCAGGCCCAGCACGTCGATGCCGAGGCCGCCGCCCAGGCCGGCCAGGCCCGAACCCAGGGCGAAGGTCAGCGAGAACACGCGGCTGACGTTGATGCCCAGGCCCTCGGCCGCGGTCTGGTTGTCGACCGAGGCGCGGATCTGCGCGCCGAAGCGGGTGCGTTCGATCAGCAGGTACAGGCCGAGCGTCACCAGCACCACCACGCCGATCAGGAAGAGGCGATAGGAACCGAGGTCGAGACCCAGCACGTGCACCTGGCCGCGCAGCCAGTCCGGCAGGTGCACCGGCTGCTGGGTCGGGCCGAACAGGAAGGTAGCCCCGGCCACCGCCATGAAGGTCAGGCCGATCGAGAACAACACCTGGTCCAGGTGCGAAGCCTTGTACAGCTGGCGGTACAGCGAGCGCTCCAGCACCAGGCCGACCACGGCCGCCGCCACAAAGGCGAGCGGCAGCGTGGCCAGGAAAGGCAGGCCGAGCTTGCTGAGCAGGCTCACGCACACATAGCCGCCGACCATGGCGAAAGCGCCGTGGGCCAGGTTGATGAAGTTCATCATGCCCATCGTGACCGAGAGGCCGACGCTGATCAGGAACAGCAGCGCGCCATAGGCGATGCCGTCGAATAGCACGCCGATGAAATTACCGATCATGGCAACCTCCCGCGTGACGATGCTTGTTGTTTCATGTTTGTCTCCTGCTTCTCTTCTTGTATTACGGGGTAAATCAGACGCGCTCAGACGCGTTCGATGACCATGGCGATGCCCTGCCCCACGCCGATGCACATGGTACACAGCGCGTAGCGCCCACCGGTGCGGTGCAACTGGTACATCGCGGTCGTCACCAACCGGGCGCCGCTCATGCCCAGTGGGTGGCCCAGGGCGATGCCGCCGCCGTAGGGGTTCACCCTTGGATCGTCGTCGGCAACGCCGAGTTCGCGCAACACGGCCAGGGCTTGCGATGCGAACGCTTCGTTGAGTTCGATGATGTCCATCTGGTCGATCGTCATACCCAGCTGGGCCAGCAGTTTCTTCGAGGCCGGCGCCGGGCCGATGCCCATCACGCGCGGCGGCACGCCGGCGGTGGCCATGCCGACGATACGCGCCTTGGGCGTGAGGCCGTACTTGGCGGCCGCTTCGCCGCTGGCGATCAGCAGCGCACAGGCGCCGTCGTTCACGCCCGAGGCGTTACCCGCGGTCACGGAGCCTTCCGGATGCACCACGCCCTTCAACTTGGCCAGTGCCTCGATGCTGGTTTCGCGCGGATGCTCGTCGTGCTCGAAGCGGACGTGGTCGCCTTTCTTCTGCGGGATCAGCACCGGCACGATCTCGTCCGCGAACAAGCCCTCTTTCTGTGCGCGCGCCACCTTCTGCTGGCTGGCCAGCGCAAAGCGGTCCTGGTCTTCGCGCGACACCTTGTAGTCCACGGCCACGTTCTCGGCCGTTTCCGGCATCGAATCGGTGCCGTACAGGTGCTTCATCTGTTTATTGGGGAAGCGCCAGCCGATGGTGGTGTCGTAGATCGTGGCCTGGCGCGAGAAGGCGGAATCCGCCTTGCCCATCACGAAAGGTGCGCGCGTCATCGATTCGACGCCGCCGGCAATCATCAGCTGCGTTTCGCCGGCCTTGATGGCGCGCGCGGCAATGCCGATCGCGTCCATGCCCGAGCCGCACAGGCGGTTCACGGTGGTGCCCGGCACGTCCGGCGGCAGGCCGGCCAGCAGCGAAGCCATGTGGGCGACGTTGCGGTTGTCTTCGCCGGCCTGGTTGGCGCAACCGTAGATCACGTCGTCGACCTGGCTCCAGTCCACCGAGGGATTACGCGACATCAGTTCGCGCATGGGGATGGCGCCGAGGTCGTCGGCGCGCACGTCCTTCAGCGAACCGCCGTAGCGGCCGATGGGCGTGCGGATGGCATCGCAGATAAAAGCGTCGGTCATGCTGGGTCTCCTGATTCTGGTGGCAGCAAAGGCGCCGCCGTGACAGCCTGCAGCTCGGGCAGGCTCAGGCCCGGCGCCAGCTCGCGCACGCGCAGGCCATGCGGCGTGACGTCGAGGACGGCCAGGTCGGTATAGATACGGTTCACGCAGGCCACGCCGGTGAGCGGGTAGGTGCATTGCCGCACCACCTTGCTTTCGCCAGTCTTGGTCTGGTGGTCCATCATGACGAACACCTGCTTGGCGCCGATGGCGAGGTCCATCGCGCCGCCGACGGCCGG
>DAMABW010000359.1:0-5102 GCA_031999925.1 Massilia sp.
ATCGTCTACTTCGACCGCGCGCGCGGCCGCCTGTCGCTGAACAAACCGGGCGCGGGCGACGGCCGCGGCGAGCCGCCCCTGCTGCGCCTGTCGCCGCAAGTGCGCAGCGAAGGCCTGGAAAACGACGCTATTCAATCGATCCCGGCCGGCGTCATCGAGCCTTACCTGACCCAGCCGCTGATCATCGAGCAAGACCAACTCGCGAACGCGCCGCGCATCGCGGCGTCGGAAGAAAACCACGTCTACCTCGGCGCCGGCGACCGCGTGTATGTGCGCGGCGAACTGAAGGGCGTCACAAACTTCCAGGTGTTCCGTCCCGGCGGCCCGCTGAAGGACCCGCAGACCGGCGCCGTGCTGGCGCACGAAGCCACCTATGTCGGCACGGTCTCGCTGGTGAAGGCGGCCACGCCCGGTGTCGACGTGCACACCTTCACGGTATCGAGTTCGGCCAGCGAAATGGGTGTCGGCGACCGCCTTGTCCCGGTGCCGCCGCCGGCCGTGCGCAACTACGTGCCGCATGCGCCGCTGCAAGCGGTCGATGCGCGCGTGATGTCGATTTATGCCGGCGTGACCTACGCCGGACAGAGCCAGGTCGTGACTGTCAATCGGGGTTCGATTGATGGACTCGACGTCGGCTCCGTCTTGCAGCTCTATCATTTCGGGAAGACGGTGCCGGACCCGGAAGGCCGCAAGGGCTTCCTCGGTTTCGGCAGGTCGACCATCAAGCTTCCCGATGAGCAGTATGGCAGCCTGTTCATCTTCCGAGTGTTCGGGCGCGTTTCCTACGGCCTGATCATGCAAGTGACGGCGCCGGTGGAAGTCGGCGACGTGGCGAAATCACCGGAGTAAATCCACCGTGCAGGACACGGACCCCACCACCGCCAGCCGCATCGACCACTTCACCGACTGGCTGCGCCTCGAACAGGCAGACGGGGTAGGGGTCCGCAGCGCGCACATCCTGTTGCGCGCCTTCCGTTCGCCGCGCGGTATTTTCACGGCCGGCCATGCGGCGCTCGCCGCCCATGTCTCGGCCGCCGCCGCACGCGCGCTGTGCGCGCCGCCGTCCGCCGAGTTCATGCGCCTGCGCGATGCCACGCTTGCCTGGCTCGACCACCCCGCGCATGCGGTGATGACGCTGGACGATCCCGACTACCCGCACGAACTCGCCAACATCACGGACCCGCCGCTGCTGCTTTATATAAGAGGCCGCCGCGAATTGCTGACGCGGCCAGGGCTGGCGATTGTCGGCGCCCGCAATGCCACCAGCCAGGGCAAGGCCAACGCCAGCAGTTTCGCGGCGAGCCTGTCGCGTGCGGGCGTCTGCATCGTGTCGGGGCTGGCGCTGGGCATCGACGCCGCCGCGCACGAAGGCGCGCTGCAAGGCACCGGTTCGACGGTTGCCGTGGTCGGTACGGGCGCCGATCTGTTCTATCCCACGCGTAACCGCGCGCTGGCAGAGCGTATCGCGCGCGATGGCTGCATGGTCAGCGAATTCGCACTCGGTACGCCACCCAATCCCGGTAACTTCCCAAGACGCAATCGCATCATCAGCGGACTGTCGGCCGGCGTGCTCGTGGTCGAAGCGGCGGAGAAGTCCGGCTCGCTCATCACGGCGCGCGTGGCAGGCGAACAGGGACGCGAATTGTTTGCCATGCCCGGTTCGATCCATGCGCCGCTCGCCAAGGGCTGCCATAAGCTGATACGCGACGGTGCGCGCCTGGTGGAAACGGTGAACGACATTCTCGACTCCTTGCGCATCTCGCCACTGGCGCCCGGGGTTGCCGCTCCCATGCCGACCGAGACAACCTGTCTCGGACTGCTCGCCCACCTCGGCCACGAGCCGGTCGACATCGATACCTTGCTGCTGCGTTCGGGCAGCACGGTGGGCGCCCTCAGCCTCGAATTGCTGGCACTGGAAATGGCCGGTTTGCTCGAGCGCCTGCCCGGTGGAAAGGTGCAGCGCGTGGTGGCGTGAGTGCACGCTTGAATAGGCGAAGCGGCATGTCCAATGGGCACATAAACTCGACAATTGGTCAGACAGCTATACGAACCGATAAGGCCGAAAAACGACGAATTACGCATGGCGGGTGCGCCGGTGCGCAGCAAGCTTGTGCCGCGACGAGCTTAGCTGCTACAGTAGCGTCACTATGTTCGACATCCTAGTCTACCTCTACGAGACGTACTATCGTCCCGAAGCCTGCCCCGAGCCGGCAGCCCTGGCACGCAAACTCTCCGCCGTCGGCTTCGACGACTTCGAGATCTGCGAGGCCATCGACTGGCTCACGGGTTTGAATGAAATGGCGGCCGAAGAGCTGGCCGACGTGGTCGCATCCACCGGCACCCGCTACTACGTGGACGAGGAATATCTCGAACTCGGCAGCGAAGCGATCGGCTTCATCCAGTTCCTCGAAAGCGCCCGTTTGATCAGCCCGGTGCAACGCGAAATCATCATCGAACGCGCGCTCGCGGTCGACGAATCGCCGGTCACGCTGAGCAAGCTGAAGATCATCGTGCTGATGCTGATGTGGAGCCAGGGCAAGGAGCCGGACGCGCTGATGTTCGACGACTGGTTCGGTTCCGACGACGAACAGGCGCCACGCCTGCTGCACTGATTGGCATAACGAATTTTTTGTAATACGAAGAACGAACGGCCTGCTTTCCCGCAGGCCGTTTTCTTTTGCGCTTACAGGACGTTCAGCGTGACGTCGATGTTGCCGCGGGTCGCGTTCGAGTAAGGGCAGACGACGTGCGCCTTCTGCACCAGCGCTTCCACGGTCTCGCGCGGCAGGCCAGGAACCGAGATATCCAGTGTCACTTCGATGCCGAAGCCGGTCGGGATCGGACCGATGCCGACGTGGCCCTGGATCGTCGTGTCGGCAGGCAGGGCAAGCTTGTCCTTGGCGGCCACGAACTTCATCGCGCCCATGAAGCAGGCCGAGTAGCCGGCAGCGAACAGTTGCTCGGGATTGGTGCCGGCGCCGCCCGCGCCGCCGAGTTCGCGCGGCGTGACCAGCGCGACATCGAGGTGATTGTCGGAAGAAACGGCGCGGCCATCGCGGCCTCCGGTGGCGGTGGCAGTGGCAACGTACAGGACTTTTTCGACGGACATGTTTTTCTCCAAAGCGTGGTAAAGGAAGGCAGCGGCCGGACCACGTAACCGTATCGCTGTCGATTAAATAGCGCGCTATCTATATGGACGCACTACATGCTTGCTGATGCGCCCGGCGAATGTGTCAGCCCTGGCGCACCGTCTTATTCGAACTGCTCGGACAAGCTCGTGCGCAATTGCTCCAGGTCGCGCCGCATTGCCTGCAACTGTTCCGGCTTGCAACCGCTAGCGCAGAACACGCTTTCCGGCACCGACTTCGCCTCCTTGCGCAGGGCACGACCTTCGGCCGTGAGGCGCACCAGCACTTGGCGCTCGTCCTCGACGCCGCGTTCGCGGCTGACCAGTCCGGCCGCCTGCAAGCGCTTGAGCAGGGGCGTGAGCGTGGCCGAATCGAGGAACTGGCGCTCGCCCAGTTCCGACACCGTGATGCCATCGCCTTCCCACAGCACCAGCATGACCAGGTACTGCGGATAGGTCAGGCCGAGTTCGGCCAGCAGCTTGCGGTACACCTTGTTCATCGCCAGGTTGGCGGAATACAAGGCGAAGCACAGCTGGTTGTCGAGCCGGAGGAAGGCATCCTTGCCGGGGGCGTTCTTGTTCGTCATGTGTGCAATATACATCGCGCAAAACTAGATAGCAAGCGATTTAATTGCGAGGCCGATGAAAGGGCGGCTTGGCCGCCCCTGGCCGCTCATTTGCCCTTGCCCTTGCCGTAGTCCGACGACGGCTGGTTCGGTTGTCCGCCGCTCTGCGATCCGCTTACACTGTTCTGCTGCGAGGCTGCCGGTCCGCCGGCGGACTCCTGCGAGCCGGCGCGCTGGTCCTGCTCGAGTCCGTCATAGCCGGACTGCTGCGACATGCCGAGGCGGTCTTCCTCGGCGCGCGCCTGCATGCGCTGGCCTTTCTGGCGTGCGCTCCAGTTGCCGCCTTGCGATGCGACGCCGCGTCCGCGGTCGGGGCTGCCGCCCACGGTTTGCTGCTGCGCGCCCAGCGAACCCGATTGCGAATTGCCCGCCGTACCTTGCTCGGAATTCGGGGTCCAGGATTGCGAGTTCGGCGCCGACGGGGCCACCGCGCCCGGCGGCTTGCCCTGCTGGCTGCCCTCGGCCACCGGCACCATCTTTTCGCGCGAGACGCTGCGTCCGTGATCGTTCACCATGCCTTTGTGTTTGTCGCTCATGGTCTTTCCTCCCATCAAAACGGCGGCTAGCCTACCCGCCAACAGGGCGATCATGCGCGCAAGCGCGTACCCCTTCTATCAGTAAGGTGTCCGATACCATGTAGGAGAGCGCCCACTTTCAGGAAGAAAACGAGCAGGAAGCGGGGGAGCCGGATGTGCCCGATTTCAGCGCGGGCGTGTACCGCCCTGCACAACAGAGGTGCAGAGTCTACTTGCGAACAGCGCGATAACGCGCTTATCATTGGCCGCTTATTCTGGACTGTTACCACCAAGACACTAGGTTCCGCCTTTGAGCATGTATGATGCGCAGGCCCGACCTCTAATATAAGTACGACGAGAAACCCTATGACCAAAACCCTCATCATCGCCGAGAAGCCCTCCGTCGCGAATGACATCGCCAAGACGCTGGGCGGCTTCACCAAGCACGATGAGTATTTCGAAAACGACGAATACGTCCTGTCGTCGGCTGTCGGCCACCTGCTGGAAATCGCGGTGCCGGAAGAATATGACGTCAAGCGCGGCAAATGGAGTTTCACCCACCTGCCGATGATTCCGCCGCACTTCGCCCTGAACCCGATCGCGAAGACCGAGTCGCGCCTGAAGGTGCTGAACAAGCTGATCAAGCGCAAGGACGTTACCACCCTGATCAACGCATGTGACGCGGGCCGCGAAGGTGAACTGATCTTCCGCCTGATCGCGCAGCATGCGAAAGCCAAGCAGCCGGTCAAGCGCCTGTGGCTGCAGTCGATGACGGCGAATGCGATCCGCGAAGGCTTTAAACAATTGCGCAGCGACGAGGAAATGCGTCCGCTG
>DAMABW010000360.1:0-5094 GCA_031999925.1 Massilia sp.
GGGTTTGTTGGTCGGCACGAACAGGCCGCCGTTCTTCAGGAAAGGCATGTAGGCGGCGTACAGGGCCGCCTTTTCCTTGATGGCCAGCGACAGCACCGCCGGCCGGGGCAGCGACGCGTTCGGGTCGGTTGTGTTGCCACTCATATTGCCGCTCATATTGCCGCTCATCGCTTTCCTTCAGATTGCGCTTCGTGTGAACTCAAACCGGGCTGCAGCAGGACGTGTAATCGAGCAGCATGTCTTCGACGAACAGTTTAGCCGACAACGGGTGATCCGCCACCGCGCGCCGTTCGTTCGCGGACTTAACGGCGCGCAACAGATTCGCAGTGTGGACGCTGCCGGCCAGGCTCGCCAGTTCCTTCTGGTAGCGCGGATAATAACGCACCACGCCCGAGAGCTTCACCGACAGCAAATCGTACAGCCAGCGCTGCTGCCATGCCACCAGCGCGGCCAGCGGCGTCTTGCTCAGCTTCTCCGCATTGCGCAAGGCGCCATCGGCCGACGGACGTGCCAGGAAGTGCAGCAGCGCATCGAGCTCTTCGCGATTGCCGGTCTCGGCCTGGTCGCGCGCGGCCAGCGGGGCGCCGCCTTCTTCGCGCAGCCAGCTGTCGGCGTCCGGCACGCCTTGCTCCTTCAGCCAGGCCAGCGCGGCCGGGTGATCGGGCATCGGCAGGGCGAACTTGCGGCAGCGCGACAGGATGGTCGGCAACAGGCGGTCCAGCCCGTTCGAGGCCAGCAGGAAGACGGTGCCCGGCGGCGGCTCTTCCAGCGTCTTCAGCAAGGCGTTCGAGGCCGGCATGTTCAGCGCCTCGGCCGGGTACAGCACCACCACGCGCAAGCCCTGCCGGTGGGTCGAAATATTCATGAAGTCCGCCAGGTTGCGGATCTGCTCGATCTTGATCTCTTTCGACGGCGCCTTGGTCGACTTGGATTTCTTTTCGCCGTCCGTGCTGGCGCCCTCTTCGCCCTCGCCTGATGGCTCGTCTTCCAGCGCTTCAGGACGCACGCGGCGGTAGTCCGGGTGGTTGTGCTGGACGAACCAGCCGCAGGAGGCGCAGGCGCCGCAGGCCTGGCCGTCCGGCTGGACGTTTTCGCACAGCAAGGCTTGGGCGAAGGTTTCAATGAAATCGGCCTTGCCGATGCCGGCCGGGCCATGGAACAGGATGGCGTGCGGCAGGCGCTCGCGCATCTGCTGCAGGTTGATCCAGGCGGTTTGCTGCCAGGGGTAGATCACAAGAATTTCTCCAGGGCCTCGCGGAGAGTCTGCTGCGTGGCCTCGATGCTGCGGGTCGAATCGACGACCACGAAACGTTCAGGGTATTGCGCCGCGCGGCGCAGGTACTCGGCGCGGCAGCGGGCAAAGAATTCGCCTTGTTCCTGCTCGAACTTGTCCAGGGTGCGGGTGGCATCCAGGCGTTCGCGCGCCACTTCCAGGGGCACGTCGAACAGCAGGGTCAGGTCGGGTTGCAGGTGCGGGTGGACCCAGGCTTCCAGCGCCTCCATCTTGACGCGGTCCAGGCCACGTCCGCCGCTCTGGTAGGCAAAGCTGGCATCGCTGAAGCGGTCCGACAAGACCCAGGCGCCGGAAGCCAGGCCCGGCTCAATCACTTGCGCGATGTGCTCGCGGCGGCTGGCGAACATCAGCAGGGCTTCGGTTTCCAGATGCATCTTTTCGTGCAGCAGCAGATCGCGCAGCTTTTCGCCCAGCGGCGTGCCGCCCGGCTCGCGCGAGGCCACAACAAGCTTGCCATGCGACTTGATCAGCTCGGTCACGAAACCGATGTGGGTCGATTTGCCCGCGCCGTCGATGCCCTCGAAGGTGATGAACTTGCCGCGCGGGGTATTTGTGTTACTGGTGCTGCTCATGGACGGGAAACTCCGCGCTGGTATTGGTTCACGGCCCGGTTATGGTCGTTCAGGTTGTCCGAGAACTGGCTGGTGCCGTCGTTGCGCGAGACAAAGTACAGGGCGTCGGTCTTGGCCGGCGCCATCGCCGCCGCCAGCGACTGCACGCCCGGCAGCGAGATCGGCGTCGGCGGCAGTCCGAAGCGGGTGTAGGTGTTGAACGGGGTATCGGTCAACAAATCCTTCTTGGCGATCTTGCCCTCGTAGCGCAGGCCCATGCCATAGATCACGCTCGGGTCGGTCTGCAGCATCATGCCGGTGCGCAGGCGATTCACGAAGACGCCGGCGATCATCGCGCGCTCGCTTTTCTGGCCGGTTTCCTTTTCCACGATCGAAGCCATGATCAGCGCCTCGTACGGATTCTTGTAGGGCAGGTTCGGGTCGCGCTTTTCCCAGGCCGCGTTCAGGCGATTCAGGAGCATCTGGTGCGCCTGGCGGTAGATCTGCAGATCGCTCGATCCCTTGGCGAACAGATAGGTGTCGGGGAAGAACAGGCCTTCGGGCTGCTTGAACTCCGGCGTGATCTTCGCCATCAGTTCGGTATCCGACATCTGCGCCGTTTCGTGGCGCAGGGTCTTGGTGGCGGCGATCGCCTCGCGCATCTGGCGGAAGGTCCAGCCTTCGATGATGGTGACGGCTTCCTGGGCGAATTCGCCGCGCACGAGTTGCGTGAGCAGGCGGCGCGGCGAGGTGTTCGGTTTCAGCTCGTAGCTGCCGGCCTTGATGCGCGCACTCTGGCCGGTGACGCGGGCCAGCACCTGGAACAGGAAGGCGTTGACCGGCACGCCGGCCTTGGCCATCTGCTGGGCGGCCGCGTTCACGCCGCTGCCGGGCGTGATGGTGAATTCGATCGGCGGCTCGGCCGTGGTCAGCGGATGCTTCGACCACCAGGCGAAACCGCCGGCCGCCGCGACTGACACAATCGCGCCGGTAAGGATGAGTTTTTTTATCAGTGCCATTCTGTTTTTAATTTTGACGGGACCCCGGAAACCGATGCGTATCACGTTTGCGATGTGCCGGTTTTCGCCGTCTCCGGCGCGATTCGCTCGACAACTCTATAATGAGGCCGTAATGATAAAGCCTAATCGCACAGCATATTGCATTTATGAGCAACTGGACAGACTATCTGGCGTCGCACGGCGCCCGCTTCCATATTGACGAAGCAACCCAGGTCGAAGACTTCGGCCGCAGCCTGAGCGTGGCCGACCTGGCCGCCGGCTTTGTCGCACCCGTCACCGACCTCGGCCTGATCGCCGTGGCCGGCGAGGAGGCGGCCATCTTCCTGCACAACCAACTGACCAACGACGTCGAGCATCTCGGCACGGGCGAGGCCCGCCTTGCCGGTTACTGCACGCCGAAGGGCCGTTTGCAGGCAACTTTTCTTTACTGGCGCGACGGCGATGCGGTCTACCTGCAGCTGCCGCGCGCCATCCAGGCGCCGCTGCAAAAGCGCCTGACGATGTTCGTGCTGCGCGCGAAGGCCAAGCTGCGCGACGCGACCGGCGAGGAAGCGTTTGCGTCCGTGCTCGGCATCGGTGGCGCCAAGGGCGAAGCGGCCCTGCGCGCGCAGGTGGGCGAGCTGCCTGCCGCCCCTTACGGCAAGACGAGCGGCGACAAGGGTACCGTCATCCGCCTGGCCGACGCCTTCGGCGCGCCGCGCCACCTCTGGATCACGTCGGCCGCGACGGCCCAGGCGGCGTTCCCGGCACTGAGCGCGGAACTGGCCCTGGGCGGCAACACGGCCTGGCACCTGGCTGCAATCCACGCCGGCGTGCCGCAAGTGACCGGGCCGACCCAGGAACAGTTCGTGCCGCAGATGGTCAACCTGGAACTGCTGGGCGGCGTGAATTTCAAGAAGGGCTGCTACCCGGGCCAGGAAATCGTCGCGCGCAGCCAGTACCTGGGCAAGCTGAAACGCCGCACGGCACTCGCCACGGTGGAGAATGCCGCGGCCCGTGCCGGCGACGAAGTGTTTTCGACGAGCGACCCGGACCAGCCTTGCGGCATGGTCGTGAACGCCGCGCCGAACGGGAGCGGCGGCGCCGACCTGCTGGTCGAGATCAAGCTGGCCGCGCTGGAAGAGGACGTGCGCCACGGTTCGGCCGCCGGCCCGGCCCTGCGCTTCCAGCCCATGCCCTACTCGCTCGACGCGCTCGATCTCTAGCATGTTCGATTTGTACGTCTACTACAAGGTGCCGGAGGCGCAGGCCGCGCAGCTGGAACCGCTGGTGCGCGCGATGCAGGCCGGCCTGGCACAAGACGGTATCGCCGGCCAGCTGCTGCGCCGCCCCGAGAGCAAGAACGGCCTGCAGACCTGGATGGAAGTCTATCCCCGGGCCGACGAGCGCCTGGCCGCCCTGGTGGAAGGGCGCGCCGAAGCCAGCGGCATGGCCGCCCTGATCGACGGCCCGCGCCGCGCCGAAGTTTTTGTGGAGTTCACATGTGCCTGATCGTCTTTGCCTGGCGCGTCATCCCGGGCGTGCCGGTGATTGCCGCCGCCAACCGCGACGAATTCTATGACCGCCCGGCCGCCCCGGCCGCACCCTGGCCGGAGAACCCGAACGTGATCGCCGGGCGCGACCTGGAACACGGCGGCAGCTGGATGGGCGTGACGCGCGAAGGGCCGAACGGCCCCAGGTTCGCGGCGCTGACCAATATCCGCGCGCCGAACGAGGTGAAACCGGACGCGCCTTCGCGCGGGGCCTTGGTGGCGGACTTCCTGAAGGGATCGCTGTCGGCGGCCGACTACCTGGACCTGCTGCGCGAGCGCGGCGACATCTACAACGGCTACAACCTGGTGCTGGGCGACGCGCGTGCCCTGTACTGGTATTCGAACCGGGCAGGCGACGATGCCCGCAATGGCCAGCCGCTCGACGAGGGCCGCATCTATGGCATCTCGAACAGCCTGCTGGACGCGCCCTGGCCAAAGGTGACGCGCACCAAGGCGCAGTTCGCAAGCCTGCTGTGCCAGGGCGCGCCGGAGGACGCCTATTTCGAGATGCTGGCCGATACCACGCGTGCGCCGGACATGCGCCTGCCGGAAACCGGCGTGTCGCTCGACCTGGAGCGGGTGCTGTCGGCGGTGTGCATCGAGACGGCGGGGTATGGCACGCGTACGTCGACGGTGGTGAAGCTGTACGAGAATGCGCCGGCGGAGTTGCACGAGAGGATATTGCGGCCGTAGGGTGG
>DAMABW010000361.1:0-5060 GCA_031999925.1 Massilia sp.
ATAGCACGGGAGGCCTGGAAAGGCGGCATCGAGGAAACGATGACGCCGGCGGGCGAAAAAAAAGCCGCGTCATCGACGCGGCCTTTTTCCTTACAAGAGCGGATCAGCGGCGGTAGCCGTCGCGGTCCCAGCCGCGGCCACCGCGGTCATGGCCACGGTCCCAATCGCGGCGGTCGTGGTCGCGGCCACGGTCCCAGCCACGATCATGGCCGCGACGCGGTTCGACGATCACCACTTCCGGCTGGCGGTAGTAGCGTGGCGCTTCGTAGTAGACCGGACGCGGCTGGGCGTACACCGGGGCCGGCTGGTAATAGCCCACCGAGCCGTAGCCGCCGCGGTAGCCGCGGTCGCCATAATAACGGCGGTCGTCGTGGGTATTGATCGAGTTGCCGACTGCCGCGCCGAGCACGCCGCCGACCAGGGCGCCGCCGCTGCCGCCAGCGCTACCGCCAATTGCCGCACCGAGCACCGCGCCGACCGCCGTATTGACGCCGCGGTCGCCAGCGAATGCCGAGGGCGAGACGGCGACAGCGGCCAGGATCACCGCACCAAAGCATTTTTTGTTCAACATGGCTTTTCCTTTTTACCGCAGCGCGGATCGGAGTGATCGCAGTTACGCCGGGTATGGACACACTATAGTCCCGACCGGCGGTGGCCTCATCTCCTAATACAGAATATTACAAGTGCCGAAAGCTCCGTAACATTCGTTTGACAAGCCCCGCAAGCCGGCCTTGCAGACCGGGCCGCCCGCCCCATCTAACCCGCACGACCCATTTTCCTTTGTCTTTATGTCAGCGCGCCGCAACCTGTCCGTCGTCCTTTCCTTGCTCATCCTCCTGCATGTATATATCGGCGCGCGCCTGATGCCCGACATGGGGCTCGGCTTCCTCGGCATCGCTGCCGGCATCGTGCTGCTGGCCTTGTCGACGGTGCTGGTGCCGGTCGGTTTGCTGTCCTCGTCGCTGCGGCGCCGCCGCTGGTCCGAGCAATTGGCCTGGGTCGGCCTGCTGGCGATGGGATTGTTTTCGTCGCTGATCGTGATTACCTTCCTGCGCGACATCGTGTTGCTTGCCCTGCTGGCGGTCGGGCAGGGGAATGCCGGCTTCACGCACTGGAGCGCGGTCGGCGTGCCTTTGCTGGCGCTGGCGGTCACCTTCATCGGCTTCGTGAACGCGCGCCGCCTCGCGCGGGTAAAGCGGGTGGACGTGCCGATCGCGAACCTGCCGGAAGAGCTGCACGGCTATTCGATCGCCCAGATTTCCGACATCCACGTCGGCCCGACCATCCGCCGGCCCTACCTGAACGCCATCGTGAACCGCGTGAACGCGCTGAAGGCCGATGCGATTGCCGTTACCGGCGACCTGGTGGACGGCAGCGTGCAGCGCCTGGCGCTGCACACCCAGCCGCTGGCGCGCCTGTCGGCGCCCGATGGCGCGTTTTTCGTGACCGGCAACCACGAGTATTACTCGGGCGCCGAGGAGTGGATCGCCGAGGTGCGTCGGCTGGGACTGACCGTGCTGTTGAACCAGCACGTGGTGCGCCAGCGTGGGGCTGCGACCGTGCTGATCGCCGGCGTGCCCGACTTCACGGCCCACCATTTCGTGCCCAGCCACCGCAGCAATCCGCAAGCCGCAGCCGCCGGCGCACCGGACGAGGTGGACGTGAAGATTCTGCTGGCGCACCAGCCGCGTACCGCACCGGCCGCCGCCGAGGCCGGGTTCGATTTGCAATTGTCTGGCCACACCCATGGCGGCCAGTTCTTTCCATGGAATCTGTTCGTGCCGCTGCAGCAGCCTTTCGTGGCCGGCCTGCATCGCGTGCGCGATTTGTGGGTGTATACCAGCCGCGGTACCGGTTACTGGGGGCCGCCGAAACGCTTCGGTGCGCCGTCCGAGATCACCCTGGTGCGCCTGGTGCCGGCGTAGGCGCCGTCCGGGAGCCGCGACGCTCGCGCTTCGCCGTCTGGTGGCGCGCTTCGTAAAGACAGCGCAAACTTGTCATATGCGCTAACCTTCGATTTTGTAAAAAACTTGACCGAAGGAATTTCCGCATGAATCGCCGCACCCGCCTTCCCGCGCTTGGCCTGATGGCCGCGCTGTTCGCCACCTCTTTCGCCACGTCGGCCCTGGCCGCCAGCCCGGGTAACGATCCTGCCGCCCTGGCCAAGATCCGCGACACCGCGATGACGAGCGACTACGCCTGGGAGCGCACCGCCGACATGACCGACCTGATCGGCCCGCGCCTGTCGGGCTCGGCCGGCGCGGCGGCGGCCGTGACCCAGGTAGCGGATGCGATGCGCAAACTCGGCGCCAGGGTCACGCTGCAACCGGTCAAGGTGCCGCACTGGGTGCGCGGCGCCGAAACCGGCGAACTGGTCGAGTACACGGGCCGTCCGGCCGGCATCACCCAGCGCGTGGTGCTGACGGCGCTGGGCGGCTCTGGCGCGACGCCGGCCGAGGGCTTGAAGGCCCAGGTGATCGTGGTCGGCAGCTTCGACGAACTGAAGGCGCGTGCAAGCGAAGTCAAGGGCCGCATCGTGCTGTTCGACGTGCCCTTCGACCAGCACATGGCCGACCGCGGCCTGGCCGGTCCGGCTTATGGGCAGGGTTCGAACTACCGCACCAATGGCCCGCGCATCGCGGCCGAGATGGGCGCGGCGGCGGTGCTGGTGCGTTCGGTCGGTGGCGCCAACTACCGCCTGCCGCACACCGGTAACACCGGCTTGCAGGACGGCGCGCGCATCCCGGCCGCGGCGGTCAGTGTGGAAGACGCCATGCTGATGAGCCGCCTGGCCAAGCGTGGTCCGCTGAGCATGCGCCTGGTGCTGACCCCGAAGATCCTGCCGGACGCCGACAGCTTCAATGTGATCGCCGACTTGCCGGGGACCGACAAGGCCGACGAGGTCGTGATCGTGTCGGGTCACCTCGACTCCTGGGACCTGGCCACCGGCGCCCACGACGATGCAGCCGGCGTGGCCAGCGCGATGGCGGTGTTCGACATCCTGAAGAAGCTCGACTACCGTCCACGCCGCACGATCCGCCTGATTGCCTGGATGAACGAGGAAAACGGCACCCGCGGCGCCCGCGCCTACCTCGAGGCGCAGCAGGCGAACGCCGGCACCCACATCGGCGCCATCGAGAGCGACAACGGCGTCGGGCGGCCGTTCGGCATGCGCACCAGCGTGCCGGCGACGTCGACCAGGTTGTTCGCCCCGCTGCAGGCGGCGCTGCAGCCGATCGGCGCCGGCGTGTTCCAGCGCCAGGATGCGCTGTCGACCGGCGACCTGTCGGGACTGGAGCGCGCGGGCGTGCCGAGCTTTGCGCCGCTGGTCGATACCTCGGCCTATTTCGACTACCACCACACGGCGGCCGATACGCTGGACAAGGTCGATCCCGACAACCTGCGCCGTAACGTTGCGGTGATGGCGGCCACGGCCTGGTTCCTGGCGAATGCCGAGGAACCGATCGGCCGCGCCAGCGTGCCGGCGAAGTAAACGCTTTGCCGCCGGCGTCCGGATAGGCGCCGGCGGCGCGTGCCAGGTGGTCCGTACGCTGCCATTTCGTCCATTCCGGTAGACTCCTTCGCACATTATCTCAACGGAGGACACCATGACTGGACGGAAGAAACTGGCAGGGCAGCGCATCGCCGTGCTCGCCGCGGACGGCTTCGAGAAAGTGGAGCTCACGGCGCCGGTGGCAGCCCTGCGCGGTGCGGGCGCCGAGGTCGACATCATCTCGCTGAAGTCGGGCAAGATTCGCGGCATGAACCTGCACATGCCCGCCGATCTGATTGACGTCGACTGGACGCTCGACGACGTCAGCGCGCGCGACTACGACGGCCTGCTCATTCCAGGCGGTTTCATGAATCCGGACGCGCTGCGCCAGTCGGGCGACGCGCGCGACTTCGTGCGCGCCTTCGACCTGCTCGACAAGCCGATCGCCACGCTCTGCCATGGCCCCTGGGTGCTGGCCTCGGCCGGGCTGTTGTCGGGCCGCACCCTGACCTCGTGGCCGGGCGTGCGCGACGACATGGTCAATGCCGGCGCCACCTGGCTCGACCAGGAAGTGGTGCGTGACGGTAACCTGGTGACCAGTCGCGGCCCGCAAGACATCATGCCCTTCGTGCGCGAAATGCTCCAGTTGTTCGCGGGCGGCCCGGCCAGCAGCGCGGCCTTGCGCCGCCGCCATTCGGATCCACAGCGCGAAAACCCGAGCGCCGTCACTGGTGCGGCCGCGCGCTGGATGCCGCGTTCGCCGCTTGGCGCCATGCTCGGGCTGGCGCTGCTGGGTGCAGGCGTGATGGCTGTCAGCCGCGCCGGCAACGGTGGCCGTATTTCAGCCACCGAGGCGCGCACGGCGTCGGAATAAGCCCGACCAGGCGGGCTCCTGCGCGGGAGGAAAGAAGCGCCTGCGCGGAAGCCCGACCCGGCTGCGGCCATTACTCGATGAGTATGCGCCGCACGGCCCGCGCGTGGCCGCGGAACGGACGTCCATAAACCGTCTGGATGCCGCTGGCGAAATTCTCGCCCCAGACCAACTGGGAACGGGTTTCGTGGGCTTCGGACGACCAGTACCACTCCCTTTCGAACTGCTCACGGAGATTGGCGAACAGCAGGGACAGTTCGCGCCGGTTCGGCAGTTCGCCGCCCTGGCTGCCTGCCCAGTCGAGTGCGCCAGGCCAGCTGATGTCGCCCAGGTCGCCAGGGAGCAGAATCAGGTGGTGGTCTGCATTGCCATCCTTGCCCAGAATGACCCCAGCGTAGTGCTCGCCTTCTTTCAAGGTTTCGCGTAGTTGCATATAAATGCCCATCGTATCCTCGTGCGTGTCGGTGTATGCGGTCCTGTAAGACACCGGCCTCGGCGCGTTAGTTGCTGCTCTGGACACGACATGGATCAGATGGTTGTTCGATTTCAGAAGAATAAAGGCGCTTGACGCTTTATTACTTGTAGAAAATTTTTTAGAGAAAACGTTGAACTAAGGAAGTTTCCAGCGCTCAAAGGTTACCTATTCACTTTTAACGCTAGGAACTTCTCGCATGAAAAAGCAAGCCACCATCGCCT
>DAMABW010000362.1:0-5058 GCA_031999925.1 Massilia sp.
CGCGGTCAAGCGCCCGGACCTGCAGCTTTCCTGCGGCTGGGACGACCAGGCCCTCGAATTCTTTGCCTGGGGCGCGCGCAGCTGGGTCTGCGCTGGCTCGAACTTCCTGCCGCGCGAGCATATCGCGCTGTACCAGGCCTGCGCCGTCGAGAAGGATTTCGACAAGGGCCGCCGCATCATGTCGGCCATGCTGCCGCTGATGGACTACCTCGAAGGCGGCAAGTTCGTCCAATCGATCAAGCATGGCTGCGCCCTGGCCGGTTTGCGTCCGGGCGGCGTGCGTGCGCCGCTGCAGGGTCTTGAGGAAAGCGAGCAAGAAGCATTGAAAGCCGTCGTCGCCCAGCTCAAGCACGACGTCGCGGCCATCGTCGGAGGGACCGCCTGATGACCGCCGCACTCCTCAGCGCCGCCGAGTACGCGGCCCTGGCCGGGCGCATCGCCCTGCCGACCCAGGCCTTTGTCGACGGCGCCTTCCGCCCCGCCCTCTCCGGCCAGACCTTCGCCACCACGAATCCCGCCACCGGGGAGGTACTGGCGCAGATCGCCGCCTGCGCGGCTGACGATGTGGACGCCGCCGTGGCCGCAGCCAAGGCAGCCTTCGAGGATGGCCGCTGGAGCCGCCTCGCGCCGAACGAACGCAAGCACACGCTGCTGCGCTTCGCCGACCTGATGGAAAGCCACGCCCATGAACTGGCCGTGATGGAAAGCCTGGACAGCGGCAAGCCGATCCGCGAATGCCAGCTGACCGACCTGCCCGAGGCCATCCACACGATCCGCTGGCACGCCGAGTTGATCGACAAGATCTACGATCACACGGCGCCGGTCGGCTCGAATGCCTTGGCACTGGTGGTGCGCGAAGCGATCGGCGTGGTCGGCCTGGTCCTGCCCTGGAACTTCCCGCTGCTGATGCTGGCCTGGAAGATCGGTCCTTCGCTGGCGGCCGGCTGCTCGGTGGTGGTGAAACCGGCACAGGAAACCACCCTCACCGCCCTGCGCGTGGCCGAACTGGCGCACCAGGCCGGCGTGCCGAGTGGCGTGTTCAACGTGCTGCCCGGCGGCGGCGCGGCAGTCGGCGAACCGCTGGGGCGCCATCCGGATGTGGCCATGGTCAGCTTCACCGGTTCCACCGCCACCGGCCGCCGCTTCCTGCACTACGCGGCCGAGTCGAACCTGAAGCGCGTGGTGCTCGAATGCGGCGGCAAGAACCCGGCCGTGGTATTGAACGACGTGCAGGACCTCGACGCCGTGGCCCGCCATATCGTCAACGGCGCCTTCTGGAACATGGGCGAGAACTGCTCGGCCACCTCGCGCCTGATCGTGCATGCCGACGTCAAGGCGGCGCTGCTGGAGCGCATCGGCGTGCACATGCGCGAGTGGACCATGGGCGACCCGCTCGACCCGGATAATCGTCTCGGCGCCATGGTCAGCAAGGCCCACTTCGACAAGGTGCGCTCCTACCTGGAGGTGGCGGCAGCGGAAAAGTTGGAGCCCGCATTCGGCGGCGACACGGAGGGCGGCGCCTACGTGCAGCCGACCGTGTTCGACGGCGTCGATGCAAAGAGCCGCCTGTTCCAGGAAGAGATCTTCGGCCCGGTGCTGTCGGTCACGACCTTCACCACCGTGGACGAAGCGGTTGCCCTCGCCAACGACAGCGTGTATGGTCTGGCAGCCTCGGTGTACACGGACGACCTGCGCCATGCGATCAAGTTGTCGCGTGCGATCCGCGCCGGCGTGGTGACGGTGAACTGCTTCGGCGAGGGCGACATCACGACGCCTTTCGGCGGCTACAAGGAATCGGGCTTCGGCGGGCGCGACAAATCGCAATGGGCGCACGACCAGTACACCGAGATCAAGACCATCTGGATCGACGCACCGGCATAAACAAAGACAGAACCATGAACAACACGAACAAGGCAACCCTGATCGGCCTGGTGGCCGTCCTGCTGTGGAGCGCCATCGTCGGCCTGATCCGCAGCGTCAGCGACCACCTCGGCCCCACCGGCGGCGCGGCCATGATGTACAGCCTGGCCTCGGTCTTCCTGCTGCTGTCGGTCGGGCACGTGAAGCTGAGCGCATTCCCGCGCCGCTACCTGGTCTGGGGCAGCCTGCTGTTCGTGAGCTATGAGCTCTGCCTGGCGCTGTCGATCGGCTACGCCAACACGGCGCAGCAAGCCATCGAGGTCGGCATGGTCAACTACCTGTGGCCGACCTTCACCGTGATCGCTGCGATCCTGTTCAACCGCCAGCGCGCCAACTGGCTGATCGTGCCCGGCTTCGCGCTGTCGATCGTCGGCATCTGCTGGGTGCTGGGCGGCGACGGCGGGTTCGACATCGCCGGCATGCTGGCCAACGTGCGCGACAACCCGCTCAGCTACGGCCTGGCCTTTGCCGGCGCGCTGATCTGGGCGGCCTACTGCACCGTGACCGCGCGCATCGCGGACGGCAAGAACGGCGTGACGCTGTTCTTCATCCTGGTGTCGATCACCTTGTGGGTCAAGTACCTGCTCGAAGGCGGCGGCGCCATGGACTTCAGCCTGGAAGCCGTCGTCTACCTGGTGCTGGCCGCCGGCGCCATGGGCTTCGGCTACGGCGCCTGGAACGTCGGCATCCTGCACGGGAACGTGACCGTGCTGGCCGGCGCCTCCTACTTCATCCCGGTGTTCTCGGCGGCGCTGTCGACGCTGCTGCTGCGCGCACCGTTGTCCCTGGCCTTCTGGCAGGGCGCGGCCATGGTCTGCGGCGGCGCCATCCTCTGCTGGCTGGCCACGCGTGCCAAGCGCGTACCGCAAGTCTCGACCGGGGCGGCCGCTCACAACAACTGAGCCGCCCTCATACACGTTTGATCCGGACCCCGGCGCAGACCGGGCAAGGCCGGCTATCGCCCTGAGAAAGACGCCATCGACGCAATCAGGGTGCCGTAGCCCAACATGGGAGACAAGAGCATGCATGCGACTACCAGGAGGTGCCTGTGCTCGTGCGCGCTTCTGCTGGCGCCCATCACGGGTTGGTGCCAGGGCGGCGTCACGGTATCGGGCTTCATCGACGCCGGCATCTACCGCGACATCGACAGCAGCTGGAAGATCGGCCCGATCCAGCGCAGCAACCTGGCCTTCAGCGGCGTCGAGGACCTGGGCAAGGGCATGGCCTTCACCTTCAGGCTGAGCACGCGCTTCGAGACCGACACCGGCACGATCGAAGAATCGAATAAGCCGCTCTGGCACGACGAGGCGACGATCGGCATCAGCGGCACCTTCGGCTCGCTGCAGGTGGGCCGGCGCATGGATGCGCTGTATGCGAACGACTGGATCTTCGACCCCTGGAACTTCTACGACCGCATCGCCTCGCCGGCCTGGGATCTGTGGCGCTACAACTTCCCTTCCGACCCGAAAGCCAACCGGGGCGGCACACCGGACTGGGGACGGCTGAACAACGGTATCTTCTAAGACTCGCCCGCTATCGCCGGCTTCACGCTGCACCTGAGCGGCTCGCCGGAATCGTCGGAAGGCGACCGCAAGAAGGCGCTGATGACGGCCGTGCGCTACCAGCACGCGAACGGCGCGGCAATGATCGCGCATGGCCGCAACAGCGCCGGGAACACGGACAGCTTCATCGGGCTCAGGCTGAACGTCGCAAGCGTGAGCGTGATGGGCGGGTACGACGTCAGCAAGTCGGGCGGTTCGACGGCGGAGGGGTTATCGCTCGGCGCCAGCATGAGCGTGCGGCAAACGACTTTCCGGGTAGGCGTTGGGCGCCTGGATGTGGATGGCGTCAGGATGGAAAAGATGCTCGGGCTCGGCGTCAAGCAGGCGCTGTCGAAGCGCACGAGTTTGTATGCGGACTTCGCGCGCAAGGTGTATCCGGCGCGTACCGCTTCCACCTACGGCATCGGCATGGTGCACACCTTCTGACAGCGGGCATCAGTTACCGTTTTAAGTAGCAGGCCTTTGCGGCAACTAATAAACAATGCCGCCAAGGCCATTGGCCCGGGCGGCATTCCTGTAGCGCGTCGGCGACGAAGGCTTAGTGCACCTTCTGCTCCGCACCCGTGATCTTGCGCATTTCTTCCAGCGAAGTCACGTTACCGGCTTTCAGCTCCTGCTCGTCGATGCTGCCACGCACCTTCTTGACGTCCGAAGCGCTGGCCGCGGCGGCGTTGTTACCCCAGCTCTGGCGCACGAAGGTCACCAGTTGCGCGGTCTCGTCGTCGGACAGGCGCCATGCGAAGCCCGGCATGCCCAGGTCCGACGGCGCGGTCTTGGTCGATGGCAGGCGGCTGCCGGCCAGGACCACGCGGATCAGCGACGTCGGGTCGTCCTGCAGCACGGTCGGGTTGCCTGGCAACGCAGGGAACACGATCTGGTTCGACTTGCCGTCGGTACGGTGGCAGGCCGCGCAGTTGTCCAGGTAGAGCTGGGCGCCGCGGTTCTTCTCGACGCCGGCGAACAGTTCCTTCGCCGTCGTGTCGCTCACCGTGTAGGTCGCTTTCGTCTTGCCCGTCGCCGGCAGCGTCTTGATGTAGGCCGCCATCGCGTTCAGGTCGGCGTCCGTCATGTGCTGGGTGCTGTGCGAGACCACGTCGTTCATCGGACCGCCGACGACAGCCGTGTGGCTGTTACGTGCGCTCTTCAGGGTGGCGACGATGTCTTCCTGGCTCCAGGCGCCCATGCCGCCGACCTTGTCGCCGCGCAGGTTGATGGCCAGCCAGCCGTCGATCAGCGGACCGCCCGACAGGTATTCCGGACCGGATTCGTCCAGCGCCAGTTCGCTCATGGTGCTTGACCTCGGCGTGTGGCAGCTGCCGCAGTGGCCCAGGCTCTGCACCAGGTAGGCGCCGCGTGCGATGTTGGCGTCGGCGTACTTGCCGGCGTCGACCGGCGCCACTTCCGGGGCGAACTGCTTGCGCCAGATCGACAGCGGCCAGCGGATCGACAGCGGCCACGGGATATCGCTGGCGCGGTTTTCCGCCGCCACCGGCGCCACGCCCTTCATGAAGTAGACGTACAGGGCGCGCAGGTCCCCGTCGCTCATCTTCGCGTACGACGGATAAGGCATCGTCGG
>DAMABW010000363.1:0-5054 GCA_031999925.1 Massilia sp.
GGCGGTCACGCCGATCGACATCCAGGTGCACGACACCTATTACGTCGTGGCGCACTTCCACTACGTGCTGGTGGCAGGCTCGCTGTTCGCGCTGTTCGCCGGCTTCTATTACTGGGCGCCGAAGTGGACCGGCCACATGTATCCGGAAGGCCGCGGCAAGATGCACTTCTGGCTGTCGCTGATCACCTTCAACATCACCTTCTTCCCGATGCACTTCCTGGGCCTGGCCGGCATGCCGCGCCGCTATGCCGACTACGCGACCCAGTTCACAGACTTCAACATGATCGTCTCGGTGGGTGCCTTCGGCTTCGGCCTGTCGCAGGTCTACTTCCTGTTCGCGGTGGTGCTGCCGACGATCCGTGGCGGTGCGAAGGCGGAAGCCAAGCCGTGGGAAGGCGCGGAAGGCCTGGAGTGGACCGTGCCGAGCCCGGCGCCGTTCCACACCTTCGAAAACCCGCCGCTGGTGAAATGATGAACGCGCAGCGCAAACCACCGCACAAGGGAAACCTGCGCATCGCCCTTATTTTGGGAGCGATCGCCTTGTTCTTCTTCGCGTCGGTGATCCTCAAGCGGCTCTGGCTGTAACACGATGGCCTACGACCAGAGCACGCGCCTGCGCCTGAACCGCTCCACCTTCAAGAAACTGGTGGTGGTGGCGGTGGTGATGTTCGGCTTCGGCTATGCCTTGATTCCGGTGTACCGCCAGATCTGCGAGGTGCTGGGCGTGAACGTGCTGACCCAGAAGGACGGCACGGTCGAGCGCCCGGCGAACACGCAGGTGGACCTGACGCGCACGGTCACCATCGAACTCGACGGCAATGCGCAAGGGCCGTGGCGCTTCCGCCCGACCCAGCGCAGCATCCAGGTGCATCCGGGCGAGCTGGCGACCGTGACCTACGAGGTGGTGAACACCCAGGCCAAGGCGGTGAAGGCGCAGGCGATCCCGAGCTATGCGCCGCAATCGGCCACGCCGCATTTCAAGAAAGTCGAGTGCTTCTGCTTCCGCGAGCAGATGATGCAGCCGAATGAGGCGCGCCAGATGCCGGTGGTATTCTTCATCGATCCTGCGCTGCCGAAGGAAGTGAAGAACATCACGCTGTCGTACACCTTCTTCGAGATCGCCGGGGCGGTGGCGGCGAAATGACGCAGCCGCCATCGCCGCCGCCGCGCAAGTCGTCCTTCGGGGCGTCGATGAAGGCCGTGTTCTGGTCTTTCTTCGGGGTGCGCAAGCGGCGCGACTACGAGCACGACGCGGCCAATCTGAATCCCTTCCACGTGATTCTGGCGGCGCTGGTCGGGGTGGCGATCTTCATCGGGGTGCTGATCATGGTGGTGCGATTTGCAGTTTCGTAAGGCGGCAGTATCGCAATAACAAGTACTACACGTTTTTCAAGCTTCGCAATTCAACGTATTAGAAGAATGATTTAGGAGATGAAGATGAGTGTGTCAAAAACCGCGCCGCACTATTTCGTGCCCGGCCCTTCGATGTGGCCGATGGCCGGCGGCATCTCGATGCTGGTGACCATGGCCGGCGCATCGGGCTGGGTCAACAGCGCCGCCTGGGGGCCGGCGGTCTGCCTGGCCGGCATCGTGGCCATGCTGGTGGTGCTGTACTTCTGGTTCGGCGACGCCATCGGCGAATCGGAAAGCGGCCAGTACAGCAAGCGGATCGACTCGTCCTACCGCTGGTCGATGAGCTGGTTCATCTTCTCCGAGGTCATGTTCTTTGCCGCCTTCTTCGGCGCGCTGTTCTATGCCCGCGTGATTTCCATGCCCTGGCTGGCCGACCTCGACCACAAGGTGCTGTGGCCCGACTTTGCCGCGCACTGGGGCAATATCGGCCCGGCCGGCACGGTGGACACCTTCAACACCATGGGGCCGTTCCCGATCCCGACCATCAACACCGCGCTGCTGCTGCTGTCGGGCGTGACGCTGACGATTTCCCACCACGCGCTGCGCGCCGGCCACCGCCGCAACACCGCCGTGTTCCTGTTCGCCACCATCCTGCTGGGCGCGATCTTCATGGGCTTCCAGGCCTACGAGTACATCCACGCCTACCAGGAACTGAATTTGAAACTCACCTCGGGCATCTACGGTTCGACCTTCTTCATGCTCACCGGTTTCCACGGCTTCCACGTGACCATGGGCGCGATCATGCTGTCGGTGGTCTTGTACCGCGTGCTGCGCGGGCACTTTACTGCCGATCACCACTTCGGTTTCGAAGGCGCGGCCTGGTACTGGCACTTCGTCGACGTGGTGTGGCTGGGCTTGTACGTTGTCGTGTACTGGCTGTAAGGCTGGCTGGTTCAAGCTGATATCGGGGACAGTCGCCTTGGCGCGGCTGTCCCTGTTTTTTTGTGGTCAGCGGATGCCGGTGGGGGCGATCCAGCCCATCTTGTAGGACCCGAGCAGGATCAGGAACAGGGTGATTGACAGGCCGACCCGCATCGCCAGCGCCTGCACCGTGCGGTTGCTGCGGCCCTTGTCCTTCATGAGGAAGAACAGCGCCGAGCCGAGGCTGGCGATGATCAGGATGAAGGCGATGGCGATGAAGATTTTCATGGTCGGCACGCAGGGATCGGGAAGGAATTCATTGTAATGCGTTTAAGGTTCAGGTTTGGATGGATTCCGTTTTTGGCGACCATTGTTGTCGTGGCAATCGGGATCGCGTTGGGGAATTGGCAAACGAGGCGGGCGGAAGAGAAGATTGCGGTGGCGGCGCAGTTGCGTGAACGCGGAATGCAGACACCCATCATTTTGGGAGCCGGTGGTGGTATGCAACAGTACGACCGCGTGGGCTCAAGAGCCCACCCTACAGAATATCGCCGCATCAATGTTACCGGCGAGTTCGTGGCGGGGTGGCCGGTTTTTCTCGACAACCGGCCGCATGCGGGCAGGGCCGGGTTTTATCTGGCGATGCCGTTTAAAATAGCGGGCTCGGACGAACACGTGCTGGTCCTGCGCGGGTGGTTGCCGCGCGATCCGCGCGAATACGGGCGGCTTCCGGAATACGCCACACCGGCCGGGACGACGACGGTTGAAGGAATCGTCGTTGCCAGGGCCGGGCACGTGATGCAGCTCGGAGCCGCCGCGCCGATCAAGCCTGGCGCCATCGTGCAGAACCTGGAGGTGGACGAGATGGCGCGTGCCAGCGGGCTGCGCATGGCGCCTTATTTCGTCCAGCAAAGCGGGCCGCCGGTGCCGAACGATGCGCTGGTGCGCGACTGGCCGGCCCCGGATACGGGCGTCGACAAGCACCGCGGTTACGCCGTCCAGTGGTATGCGCTGGCGGCGATGGCGGCTTTATTTTTCGTGATCACAGGATTTCGCAGTGGAAGAAAACAAGTTGAGTGAGCCCGCAGCCAGCAACGCCAACAACGCCGGCAACGACGCCGCACGCCGGCGCACGGGACGCTGGAAACTGCTGGCCGTGCTGCTGGTCTGCGCGGCGCCGCTGATCGCCTCGTACCTGAGCTACTACGTCATCAAGCCGGAAGGGCGCACCAATTACGGCACCTTGATCGACCAGCGTTCGCACCCGATGCCGAAGCTGGGCAGCACCACGCTCGACGGCCGTCCGGAAACGCTGGAAAACTATGCCGGCAAGTGGATCATGGTCAAGGTCGGCGGCGGCGCCTGCGACAAGGCTTGCCAGGACCAGCTGTATGCGATGCGCCAGCTGCGCACCATGCAAGGCAAGAACATGGACCGCGTCGAGCGCGTCTGGCTCGTCACCGACGACCAGCCGATCGACACCATGCTGATCCGCATGTACGACGACATGCACATCCTGCGCGTCAAGCCGGAAGAACTGGCAAAATGGCTCCCGCTCGACCGCGGCGGCAAGCTCGAGGACCACATCTTCCTGGTCGACCCGCGCAGCAACCTCATGATGCGTTTCCCCAAGAACCCCGAGCCGGCGCGCGTCCACAAGGACATTGCCAAGCTGTTGCGCGCCTCGGCGATCGGATAATTTCAGTATGCACCCGTCTACCCTGTTCCAGTTGGCCCTGATGGGCCTGTTCGTTGCCAGTATTCCCTTGACCATGGTCTGGCTGTCATCCGACGCCAACAAGTACCGCAAGCTCGTGTGGGTGATGGCCTTCCTCACCTTCGACCTGATCGTGTTCGGCGGCTTTACCCGCCTGACCGATTCCGGCCTGGGTTGCCCGGACTGGCCGGGCTGCTATGGTGCGGCGAACCCCTTCATCGCCCACGAACAGATCGCCGCCGCCGAGGCGCTGATGCCGACCGGCCCGGTGACGAAAGTGAAAGCCTGGATCGAGATGATCCACCGCTACCTGGCGATGGGCATCGGCGTCTTGATCATGGCGCTGATGTTCCAGTCGATTCGCCAGTGGCGCAAGACGAAGCAGGATGCCTTCAAGCCGGCGATGCCGGTGGCGCTGTTCCTGTTCGTCTGCGTGCAGGGCGCGTTTGGCGCGTGGACCGTGACCCTGAAACTGCAACCGGTGATCGTCACCATCCACCTGCTGCTGGGCATGGCGCTGCTGGCCATGCTGGTCTGGCTGGGCGGACGCGAGGATTACCTGATGAAGCCGCCAGCACCTGTGCGCGACATCGCAACCTTGAAAGGCCTGCGTACGCTGGCGCTGGTGGCCGCCGTGGTGCTGGTCGTCCAGATCGCACTCGGCGGGTGGGTAAGCACTAACTACGCCACCCTGGCCTGCGACGAATTCCCCCTGTGCGACGGCAAGTTCATCCCCGAGATGGACTTCGAGCACGGCTTTACCCTGTGGCGCGAACTCGGCAAGACCGCCGCCGGCCACTACCTGCAGTTCTCGGCGCTGGTGGCGATCCACTGGGTGCACCGGAATTTCGCCGTCATCGTAACGGTCGTGCTCGGCCTGGCCGCGTGGCGCGCGCTGCGCCAGCCGCAGTTGCGCAAGACCGGCAAGATGCTGGCCGCCGTGCTGCTGGCCCAGCTGTTCACCGGCGTGGCCACGGTGTGCTTTTATTTCCCGCCGGCCATTGCTGTGTTGCATCACGTAGGGGCGGCTCGCCTCGGACTGACGGTGACCACGTTAAACTAC